>NZ_JBMFST010000021.1:0-24182 GCF_049967395.1 Hydrogenobaculum sp.
ATTATAATGCCATTCTAATACCTAACGATATTTATGATTTATCATATATAGAGAATTAAATACTCAAAACGAAAACTTTAATGATTAACTCCAATTCCAAGACGATATAACCAATATCATAATTCGTGTGCCATAATACAATGACACAATATTTATTAAACAAACATTTTATAAAATTAAACTCACGATTTATCAATACCTTATATTTTACAACAATCCAAAAATCATTGATAATCAAAGTGTGCCATAACTGTGCCATCTCAAGTCTACCATAATTAACTCAAGTTGATAATAATATGTATGCATAATAAAATTCACAAATTACGCATAAAGATATTTGTGTAATAAAGAGTAAGCTTTTAATTGATTATCAAGGATTAGCAAGGATTTTTAAGAGTGCCGAAGGTGGGACTTGAACCCACATGCCCTTGCGGGCGGGGGATTTTGAGTCCCCTGTGTCTGCCATTCCACCACTTCGGCTAATTAATATAATATCATATAGAGTCTTTATAAGTCAATGATTTCATAAAAGCTTTTTAAAATAAAATCTGGTTTGGTATCTTTTAGCTTTACATAGCCCCAGCTTGCAAGAGCGCTTTTGCAATTTGATTTTTTCGCACTCTCTATATCTACATACGTATCTCCTATTACGATGGCGTTTTCCGGATGGACGTTTAGTTGAGCTAAGGTTTTTAGTATTGGCACAGGTGATGGTTTTCTTTCGTTGTAGGTTTCTGGACCTACTATATATTCAAAATAGTGTTCTACGTTTAGGGCTTTTAATATAATAGTGCTTAATTCCAGCGGTTTGTTTGAAACTACGGCGATCTTTTTGTTTTTTGATTTTAAAAGCTCTAAAACTTCTTTTGCACCGTTAAAAAGTTTTGTATGTGTTATTGGTTCTTTGGCATAATAAGATTTAAATATTTCTATAGCTTTTTCCAAGTGCGATTCGTTTGGTAAAATTCCTCTAAAAAGTTCTCTTGCTCCTGAGCCTATATGTTTTCTTATCTCTTCCTTTGATTTTTCCTCAAATCCTAAATCTTTTAGTGTTTTGTTGGCAGCAGACGCTATGTCTTCCAAAGAATCTATCAAAGTGCCGTCTAAATCAAATATGTATCCTTCAAATCTCATCAAAGCTCCTCTTTGTACCAAAAAGATATGGCGCTATCTCCGTATATTCTTTTGTCTTTTGAACCAAAATCAAGCTTTGAGCTATGCTCTAATATAAAAAGCCCACCTTCTGACAAAACATTTTTTACCAAGAAAAGAAGCTTGTCGTAATCTGCAAATTTGTAGGGAGGGTCTGCAAATACAATATCAAATTGCTCTTTTGTGGTTTTTAAAAAAGCCAAAGCATCTTTTTTTATAAATTTTATATCTTTGGTTTTTAAGTTTTTAGAAGAAATATCAACAGCTACCGGCTTTGCACCCCTATTTTTAGCTTCTAACGATATTGTACCACTTCCAGCGAAAAGCTCTAAAAACATAAGCCCTTCTATATCCCCAAGTATGTTAAAAAGAGCCATTTTTAACATAGAAGAGGTTGGCCTGTAAGACATTAGATTATTATAACATTTTAAAATCCCAAAACTAATTATCGAAGATAATTTATAATATTTGCATGGAAAAATTGTTAGATATTGTAAAGGAATCTTTTACAAACAGCATAGAAACTAAGAGAGCTTTTTTAGAGATGTATAGAGATAAGATAGTGGAAGTAGGGCTCATAATGGCTCAGGCTCTTATGGACGGCAACAAGATACTGTTTTTTGGCAACGGGGGTTCTGCGGCGGATTCACAGCACTTGGCGGCTGAGATTGTGGGTCGTTACAAAAAAGAAAGAAAAGGCCTTCCTTCTATAGCGCTCACCACAGATACTTCTATACTTACAGCGGTTGGCAACGATTATGGGTTCGATGTGATATTTGAAAGGCAGATAGAAGCCCTCTGCATGCCAGGAGATATAGCTGTTGGAATATCCACATCTGGAAACTCTCCAAACGTTATAAAAGGGCTCATGAAAGCTCACGATATGGGGGCTACCACAATAGCTTTTAGCGGTAAGCAAGGGGGTAAGGTGGTGGACATAGCCCATTATAGTTTTGTAGTCCCATCTTACGACACAGCGAGAATCCAAGAATGTCATATTACCCTTGGTCATACTCTTTGTGAAATTATAGATGAAGTTGTAAATGAAAAGTCAAATATGGCCTAACATATTTTTGTACCCGGCTTTATTTCTTGTTTTTGTTTTGTTTCTTGCTTTTGTAAATATTGACAACAAAAGCTATAAAACTCATTTAAAGGACGGTTTTTATAAGATAGAGGCCAAAGTGTTAAATGCTTCCAAAGTAAAGATATTGTACCCACCACGTTTAAACGGAGAAATTGTAAACTTAAACATAAAATTGCCAAAAGATAGCTATATAAGAGGTTATATAAAGGTAAAAAACGGCGTTGCAAAGACTTCAAAAGATCTTCTTGAGATATCAAAACCATATAACAGCAGTTTGGGGCTTTTAGAAAAACTTAAAATGTTTCTTAAAAGTAGATTTAGACGCACTACTTCAAACGATTGGTCAAAGGACATAGGTCTTGCTCTTTTGTTTGGAGAAGGCGCAAAGGCTTTACCGGAAGATCTCTTAACAAGCTTTTCAGCAAACTCTTTGATATTTTTGCTTATCATGTCTGGTATACATATAGATATGATTTTTAAAAACATGTCCAACCTCTTTTTTGGTGAATACAAAGAGGTATTTGGTATTTTGCTTGTTCTGTTATACGTCGGTATATTCATGGAGCATGGAGCCCCTATAGTTAGGGCTGTTAGCTATCTTGCTGTGAGCGTTTTGCTAAAAGCTTTATACAGGTATGCACATCCTATAAAAATATTTTTCATATCCAGTATTCTTACGCTTTGTTTTAACGTTTATTTTTATAAAAGTATAGGCTTTTGGCTTTCAGTGATTATAACGTTTTATATACTTCTTTATATTAGAAGCGTAAGTTTGCCAAAAAATATTGTCGGTAAAATCTTGTTGTCTATGGAGCTTTCTTTGGTGGCAATTCTTAGCTCTATGCCAGTGATTTCGAGGCTTGGACCCATATCCATATTGGCTGTTTTGGTAGTACCGTTTTTGCTTATCGTTGTAGAGTTATACCTTGTTTTTGGGTTTTTAAACATATTAACGGTTTTTTCTATACCTCTATTTTATATACCTTTAAATAAAATAGCCTACTACTTTGGAGATTTTGTTTACAGCCTCAATCTAATGCCTATGTATTTTAAAATACCCGTTTACTATGGAGCGATTTTTGAAGGACTTCTGTTGTTTTTTATAGTGTTTATAAAAGATAGGTTTGTAAAGCTTTTTTCTATGGTATCTCTTTTTGGTTTAGCTTACGCCCTGTGGAGTTTATAAAATCTCACAAAAACTCTTTCAATGTAGAGGTTAATATATCCAATCCCTCTTCTATTTCTTCTTTTGTGATAACAAGGGGTGGAAGCATTCTTAAAACGCTGTTAGCGGTACAATTTATTACCAACCCCCTTTTGTGAAGCTCATTTGATATTTCTTTGCAGTCTTTTTTTATATCAAGCCCAAGCATCAATCCTTTTCCCTTTAAAAGCCCAAAATTTTCTAAAGCTTTTCTAAATATTGCCTCTTTTGAAGGTATATCTTTCATAAGATTTGGTATCTCATCAAGGGTAATAGAGGCCGCCATACAAGAAAGAGCATTTCCTCCAAATGTTGCACCGTGAGTACCTACTCCAAAAGATTCTGAAATCTCATCTCTTGCAATAATCACCCCTATAGGAAGCCCAGAACCAAGCCCCTTTGCCATCGTGACTATGTCAGGCTTTATGTCTGCATGTTGATATGAGAAAAATTTACCAGTACGCCCCATGCCAGCTTGGACTTCATCCAGTATTAAAAGTATGTCGTTTTCTTTGCATATATTTTCAAGCTCTTTTAGAAACTCAAGGTTTGCTTCGTTTATACCACCTTCTCCTTGGATAGCCTCTATCATTATGCCGGCAGTTTTTTCTGTAATTAGGCTTTTAACAGAATTTATATCGTTAAACTCTGCATAATCAAAACCATCGAGCATTGGTTCAAAACCTTGGTGTAGGTTTGGTCTAGGTGTAGCTGACAAAGAGCCCATCGTCCTCCCGTGAAACCCACCTTTAAATGTGATAATGCGGTATTTGTCTTTGCCTTTGTCTTTAAAATATTTTCTTGTTAGTTTTATGGCTGCTTCGTTTGCCTCTGTACCGCTGTTGCAAAAAAATACCTTACCGCTATCTTTATAAAAGCTTATTAACTTTGAGGCTACTTCTTCTTGCCATGGGTTTTCATATAGGTTTGAAGTATGTATAATAAGGTCTATCTGATTTTTTAGAGCGTTTTTAAGCTTTTGATGTGAGTATCCCAACGTATTTACAGCTATGCCCGATAAAAAATCTATATATCGTTTGCCGTTTTTATCAAACAAAACAGAGTTTTCTCCTCTTACAAACGCTATATCTTTACGAGGATACGTGTTCATTAAAAACATAAAACTACGCTTCTTCTTTTTTGGCTTGGGTTTTTTGCTCTTTTTTGTTTTCTTCTGATGGTGGTGTTTGATTGTTGGAGCTGTATATAGCCTGCCTTATTTTGGCTTCTATATCTTTAGCTATATCTTTGTTCTCGTTTAAGAATGTTTTTACCTGCTCTTTGCCTTGGCCTATCTTCGTATCTTGATAGCTGTACCAGCTACCGCTTTTTTGAATTATACCCATTTCTATTGCTACGTTTACAAGGTCACATATCTTGCATACACCTTCGCCAAAGTAAACTTCGTATTCGCCCTCTTGGAAAGGCGGTGCTACTTTGTTTTTTACTACCCTTACCTTTGCGCTGTATCCTATCTTGTTGTCTCCGCTTTTTATATCTCCAGTTTTTCTTACTTCAAGCCTCATGTCTGCAAAAAACTTCAAAGCTCTTCCACCCGGTGTGGTTTCTGGGTTTCCGTACATTTGGCCTATCTTTTCTCTTATTTGGTTTATAAAAATAAGCGTTGTATTAGATTTGTTGGTGGCACCCTTTAGCTTTCTTAAAGCCTGAGACATGAGCCTAGCTTGTTTACCTACTTGAGCATCGCCCATTTCACCTTCAAGCTCGTCTTTTGGTACTAGTGCCGCCACCGAGTCCACCACTATAATATCAACGGCGTTTGAGTTTATAAAAGTATCTGCTATTTCAAGAGCTTGCTCTCCATAGTCTGGTTGGGATATATACATAGCATCTAGATTTACTCCAAGCTTTACGGCATACTTTGGGTCTAAAGCGTGTTCTGCATCTATAAAAAGTGCTATACCCCCTTGTTTTTGGGCTTCTGCTATCGCATAAAGAGCTAACGTAGTTTTACCAGCAGATTCTGGTCCAAATATTTCTATAATCTTGCCCCTTGGTAAGCCACCCACTCCCGTAGCTCTATCCACAGACAATATTCCTGTGGGGATGACGTTTACAGTTTGTTTCTCGTAGGCAGCCTTCATAGGCATTACGGCACCTTTGCCGTATTTCTTTTCTACTTGTGTAAGAGTTGCCTCTAGGGCTTTTTTCTTTTCTTGATCCATGATTACCTCAGTTTGCATCTACTATTTTGGGAACTTCAAACATGTTTAAGCGCTTGGCTGGAGCGTTTAGAAGGACTTTTTCTACTTCTAAAGAAGCTTCTGGCTCATCCTCTCTCAACGGTGTTGAGCCGCTATACTCTTCTTCTAAAAGCTCAGCTTTTACTTCGTTTAACTTGTTTACAAACTCAAGTATGTTATTTATCTGAGCCGAAAAAAACTCTACTTCATCTTCTTTTAACTCTAACCTTGATAGCTTTGCTATCTTCACTACTTCATCTTTGCTAATACTCATATTTTTATTATATCATTTTGAGGCTTTTAAAAGTAAAAATCTTTAGCATGTTAAAGGGTATAAACATAAAAAATATATAAATGTCCGTAGTGAGTATTGTATAAGCGGAAAGTTTTGGCATCAGAATACCGTATAAAGCCATAAGGTTTGAGCCTACTATTGCAAAAAGCATAGAAAACAAGAGGGCTTTTGAAGGCATGTTTTTTACACCAAAACCTCTTTCTCTTACGGAGAATATACTAACAGGTATGGTAAGGACTAAAGCGAGAAAAGTTAGAGTTTTTATATTTTGAAGAGGAAGCTTGAATATATGATGACCAAAAAAGTATATGCCGCCTACAATCCATAGGACACTAAAAATGCCAAATATCAAAGATACTACTGATATCTTTTTTATATCCCACTTATCTGGTTTTTGAGAATATCCAACGTTGTCGGTTGCTAAAGAAAGCGTGAGAAAATCGTTGTAGAAAAACATGGCTATTATCATTTTTGTAGTAAGCACAAAGTCTTTGTCTATGATGAAAAACGAAAATATCGTAAGTACTATGGCAAAAACCCTTACGGTCTTTGAGAATACGTATGTTAGAAGTCTTTGATATATTTTCCTTGACACTACTATGGCAGATACTATATTTATTAGCCCTTCGTCTGTTAAAACCACTGAAGCGGCAGCCTTTGCAACGTCTGTGGCGTTTGACACCGCTATACCGAAGTCTGCCTGTTTTAGAGCCGGGGCATCGTTGATGCCGTCTCCGGTCATGCCTACCGTATGACCCATCTTTTGGTAGGTTTTCACAATTTTAAATTTATCTTCTGGTAATACTCCGGCAAACACTCCGCAAGTTTCTTTTATGTCTTTTGCTTCGCAAACGTCTCCTTCTATTCCTACCAAAGACGCTATATGTTTTGCGGTTTCTTTGGTATCTCCAGTTATCATTTTTACATCAACTCCTAATCCTCTTATCCTTTCTATAAGCTCTTTAGAATCTTCTCTTGGGGGGTCAGAAAAGCCTATAAAACCAACCAACTCTTTTTTGTTGTTTTTTTCTATCCAAACCGCCAAGACCCTTAGTCCCATACTGGCCATTTCTTTATACAGGTTTTCTTGATTTTCGTTTTCTATAGGAGCTACCTTTGGTGAACCTTTGAATATATATATCTCTTCGTTGTCTTTTTTGATTTTTGCTGTTGAATATTTTTTTGATGGGTCAAAAGCTTCAAAGTCTTCTTTTTCTATTTTATAGCAATCATCTTTTAAATAGTTAAATATTGCCTCTTCTATGGGGTCTTTTTGTTTTGGGTCTGAAGCTAGAGCTCCGTAGCACATCACATCTTTTTCTTGGTAATTGCCTAAAGGAAGTATTTTATCTACCGTTATCTTATTTTTCGTGATAGTACCTGTTTTATCGGTGCAAAGTATATCCATTGATGCAGCTGACTCAATGGCTGAAAGTTTTGTGGTAAGGACGCCGTTTTTAGCTAATTCTTTTGCCCCTAGGGCTGTGGAGAGTGTAAAAGCTGCTGGCAAAGCTGCAGGTATAATAGGAAGAAGCATTACCACAAGCACAGGTAAAACATCGCCTAAATAAAAACCTCTTGATATTGAGAGTCCTAACAATATTATTATGAGAAAGACTCCAAACAAAAATAAATATTTAACCAACTCAAAAACTACTACTTCAAGTTGAGTTTTGGTTTTAGCCTCTTGCACCAGTTTTGCAGATTTTCCAAAAAATGTATTCTCTCCTATGTTTATTACTCTTCCTATAGCTTCTCCTCTTACTACAAAAGAACCCATATAAGCTGTGTCCTTAGGTTTTAGGCTTTTAGGAAGAGATTCACCTGTTATGCTTGATTGGTCTACAGATATAGCACCTTCTAATATCTCAACATCAGCTGGTACTGCAAATCCACTTTGTAAAAGCACGATATCATCTATTGTAATATACTTTGCATCTATCTCTTTCCAAACTCCGTCTCTTAGGACTTTAGCTTTTATGCTTAAATGTTTCTTTAAAAGCTCCAAGGCGTTTTGAGCGCTTAGTTCATGCCAAAAAGATACCAATCCGTTAAATATTAGCAATACAAAAATAGCCGCCGTATCTGGGTACTTTTTTAGTAAAAACGTCAATATACCTGTAAACTCTAAAAGCCAAGGTATAGGACCCCAAAATTTTTTGAGAAATAAGACAAAAGTTGGTACTCTTTTTTCTTTTATCTCGTTGAAGCCATACTTCTTTATATTTTCTTTAGCTTGCTCTTCCGTTAAGCCTTTGTAATTCTCCATCTAGGCTTATTTTATCACAAACTTTTAAACTTCGTTTTCCTCTTCTTCGTAATCGAATGTCTTATTTGGTTCTTCCTTTGGATCGTAAACAAACATCCATATAAAGTATACCACTATACCAGCAAGTGTTATAACGCCCACTATCTCAGAAATTCCCATAAAAATCTCCTTTGATATCATGTTATTGTTATTTATGAAAAAAGTCAATGATTTTATTTTAAAAGCTTTAAAACGGAAGAATTTTAGCTAAGAACCTAGCTAACCATCCTGGCTGAGAGCCATTCACTAAATAACCATGACCTTGGTACAAGATTTCTAAGTTTGCTATATCTTGACTTGGAACGGTATCTGTGCTGTCTATATCTTGAGGCCTAACTATGCCCCTTAACGTGATAACGCGCTCTACGTTGTTTAGATATATAATTTTATGACCCTCTATAAGAAGGTTACCGTTTGGGTAGACTCTTTTTACATAAGCTGTGATGGTAGTGGTAAAGACCCCGCTTTGGGACTCGGTACCCTGAGCTTTTTGCTGAGTGTTTGAATTTGCCCCAACCCCTAAATTTCTAAGAGTGCTTGAAGGAAGTCCGAAAAAAGAGGATATTGCATTGTTGAAGGTGCTAGAACGCTGGGTTTGGTCTGATATGCTTTCTACTGCGTTTACGCTCTCTGAAACAAGAATATGCACCAAATCCCCAACCGCAAAAGCCCTTTGATCGCTGTAAAGGTTAGCCATAGGACTATCTGGTACGTATAGGCTACCTTTTGATGCATAGTGTGGGTTTTGAGATGGTGCTGAATAAGGTAAGTATTTTAGGTGATGAGGTGTTGAAGCACAGCTATTTATGAAAATATCAAGCGTTATGATGCTAAAAGCTAAATAAACAAACTTTTTAAATTTCATTTTCCAAATTATATCATATTCTCTAAAAATCTCACATGATGCTCATTCTTTTTAAACTCTGTTGTATCCAAAAGCTTTTTGTGAAGATCCAAATTAGATTTTAGAGATTTTCCTTCTATCTTTGCTTCGTCAATGGCTCTTTTCATACGGTTAATAGCCTCTTCTTTGTTTTTGCCGTAGGCTATTATCTTGGCTAAAAGAGAGTCGTAGTATTGCGGTATGCTATAGCCTTGGTAAAGATGGGTATCTACTCTTACTCCAAACCCCCCAGGTAGTCTTAGTTTTTCAACAACACCTACAGAAGGCATGAAGGTGATAGGGTCTTCTGCGTTTATTCTACATTCTATGGCAAATCCCTTTGGTTTTATAGAGTCTATATCAAGCTCACCTTCGTCCGCTATTAAAAGCTGATAAGATACTATATCTATCCCTGTAGTCATTTCGGTTACAGGATGCTCTACTTGTATCCGAGCGTTCATTTCTATAAAATAAAATTGCCCTTCTGTGTAGAGAAATTCTACGGTACCAGCTCCTATGTAGTTTATAGCTTTTGCAAACCTTACGGCGTATTCGTAAAGCAATTCTCTTTCAGAATCGGATATTGAAGCAGAGGGTGATTCTTCTATTATCTTTTGATGTCTTCTTTGCAAAGAGCATTCTCTTTCTCCCAAGGTTATGACGTTTTTTCCATCAGATAGTATTTGTACTTCTATATGTTTTGGGTTTATAAGATACTTCTCTATATATATCCTTTCATCTCCAAAGGCATTTTTTGCTTCTGTCATAGCTGTTTGCATAACCTCAAGAAGCTCTTTGTCGTCTCTTACTATTCTTATGCCTCTGCCGCCACCACCGGCTGCTGCTTTTAAAACCACTGGATATCCTATTTTGTGAGCTATATCCTTTGCTTCTAAAAAACTTACTTCACCGTCGCTTCCTGGTACTACCGGTACCCCTGCTTTTTTTGCTATTTCCTTGGCCTTTACCTTGTCGCCGCTTAATTCTATAACTTCTGAAGGTGGTCCCACAAACTTTATATTGCTAGCTTGGACTATTTCTGCGAAGGTAGGGTTTTCCGATAAAAAGCCGTATCCTGGATGTATGGCGTCTACTTTTGTCACTTCTGCGGCTGCCATTATAGAAGGAATATTTAAATAGCTATCGGCTGCCTTCGGTGGACCTATACATATTGCTTCATCCGCCATCTCTACGTGTAGGGAATTTTTATCTGCTTCGGAGTAAATAGCCACAGTTTTTATGCCCATCTCTTTGGCGGTTCTTATGATTCTTACGGCGATTTCGCCTCTGTTTGCTATAAGTAGCTTTTTAATCATATATTTCCACAAGCTTTTCTTTTGAGCTTTTCCCAGCTTTTATGTGTATCTTAGATTTTGATACTTTTAGAAATTCCGATAACACTTTGATGAGTTCTTCGTTTGCTTTACCGTCTACCGGCGGAGCTTTTATGCTTATTTTTAAGCTTTTGTCTTCTAATTGCTCCACCGAAACGGTTTTTGCGTTTGGTTTTACTTTTACCCTTAAAATCATTAAAACTTTTTAAACTCTTGAGGTAGCTCTCTTGGTTCTACCCCGGTGTATTCAGTTTCTTCTTCTTCGTTTAATCTCTTGCTAAAAGGCTTTTCTTTGGTAAGCTCTTCGTATACATGGGCTACAAGCCCTGGAACCCTTCCTATTATGAAAAATCCTTTTCCAAGCCTCCAGTCGAACCCCATTTCCGATGTAACGGCAGCTATAGCGCCATCTACGTTTAGCACAAGCTTTTTGCCCTTTTGTTTAAATATCTCTTCTTCTACTTTTTCGGCAAAAGCACAATATTTATCGTAAAAGCCCAAAGATTTAGCTATATCCATCAGTCTCTTTGTTCTCGGATCAAATTCTTTGTAGTATTTATGTCCGAAACCGGGTATCGGTTTTTTCTTTTCAAGATATTCTTTTACAAGCTCTTCTACGTTTCTGTCTATGTTGTCTTGCATAAATTTCATTGCATCTTCCAAAGCTCCGCCATGAGCAGAACCAAATGTTGCCACACCAGCAGCTACTCCTACGTTTAGAGTGTTGCCACCAGAAGCTACGGCTCTTGCAGCTATTACAGAAGGTGGAGCTATACCATGGTCTATTACAGATACAAAGATGGCATCCATCATCTTAGCTTCTTTTTCAGATGGCAACTCGCCTTTTAATATGAGGTATATTGCCTGTGAAAAGCTAAGGTTACCTACTAAGTCTAATAGCTTGTAACCTCTTATATAGGTGTCTTCGCCTTTGTGAAGAGTGATACCGGTGCGCCATTTTTTTTCCATCTAAACCTCCTAAAAATGAACATCGCATGTTTGCTCATATTCTATTAGCTCTTTTATATGAGCATTTTCTCCGCAAAGTGGACAACTTTTATCTTTTCTTAGATTAACCTTCCTAAAATCCATAGATAAAGCATCCATAATAAGCAGTTTACCTATAAGGGGCTCTCCGCATCCTATTACAAGTTTTAAAGCTTCTGTGGCTTGTATTGCACCCATTATACCACCGATAGAACCAAGTATACCGGCCTCTTGGCAAGTGGGTACTAAGCCTGGTGGTGGTGGTTCTGGGAACAAACATCTATAGCAAGGAGAGTTTTCCTTGTCTTCGTAGTTAAACACGGTTATTTGACCTTCAAACCTAAGCATTGCGGCGGATACTAGCTTTTTGCCTAAGAAATAGCAAGCATCGTTTATTAAAAACCTCGTAGGAAAGTTGTCGGTACCGTCTAATACGATATCGTAATCTTTTATAATATCCATTATATTGTCTTTGTTTATCATGGTGTTGTAAGTTACAACGTTTACATCTTTGTTTAGGGCTTTTACTGTCATGGCAGCAGATTCAACTTTAGGCATTCCTACCCTATCTTCTGTATGAATAATTTGCCTCTGGAGATTCGAATAGTCTACTTTATCAAAATCTACAATGCCAAGCGTACCAACACCAGCTGCCGCTAAGTAATATATAGCTGGTGACCCAAGTCCACCGGCACCTATCACCAAAATTTTGGCTTCTCTTATCTTTTTTTGTCCAGTACCGCCTACTTCTGGTAATATTATATGTCTTGCATATCTCTTAATTTGCTCTTCAGTAAAATCAAACATGCCTATACTCCTTTAAGGTCTTGCCCTTTCTATGGTTATATCCATGCTGTTGTCGTGCCTTTTTATATCTGTTACATATAGATCTTCTTTTTCTGGCACAAGCACAATAACAACGGTATCTTTACCGTTTTGAACTATTAACTTGCCAAGAGCTTCATTTCCAAAGTATACAGGTTTTACAGTCTTGGCTATTGGGTGTTTTATCCTTTTTGTGAAGAACACATCTATTATACCTATTCTTCTTCCATCTACAAACTTGGTGTGGTAGTCATATTTTCTTATAGATCCATAAGCTTTTGGAAACTCTAAAGAAGCTACTTCTTTATAAACATTTTTTTGTGGTTTTGTCTGTTCTTTCTTTTTAGGCTTTGCTATGTTTGTGGGTTGGAGCTTTGTAACTTCTTTTTGTACGCTTTGTGCTGGTTTTTTGGGTGCCATACCCTCTATGTATGCAGATATTGTTATTGGCTCTGATTTTGTATATATGAGGTTTACCTTTGCTGTGCCGTTTATGAAATCTTCTGGAGGTACTACGTTTGGAATAAGCTTGCCAGTACCGCTTGCTACAAGATGAACGGTCTTACCCACTATGTTGTAATTTCTTATAACTTGGCCGTCTTGATCGTAGGCTGTGATGTATACCTCGAAGGGCTCGCCGGCACTTATACTGCTTTCTGGAATCTCTACTTTAAACTTGGATGGTTTTGGTGGATATAAATCTACGTAATAATCCTGACTTGATATTTTACGGTTGTTTACTTCGTAGGCATCTATAGCTACTTTAGAAGGTGTATCGTATCTCAATACGATATTGGCTATACCGTTTTTAAACTTATAAGCATGAACTGTGTAAGGAAGCGTACCGTTTGATGTTTTAAGCTCTACTACAACGTCAGAGCCTATTGAAGCATAATTTTTAACGATATTCCCATACTTGTCTAAAGCTATAATCTTAGCTACAAAATCCCTACCTGCTTCTACTGTGGAAGGTGCTTCTATGGCGAACTTATAGACGGGGCCATTGACTACTTTTATACTAACTACAGGCGTCATACTGCCAGTGGCTTCGTTTTTTATAAGGACTGGATAAGAGCCTTCCAATATTGATAAAGTGGCCGTCCCTGCTTTATTATCTTCTATTGTTATACTAAAAGAACCATCTTTGAAATCTTTTGAAGAAAAAAGCGCTGGATCTACAGCTAACTCACCGGTGCTTCTTACGAAAAACTTTTTATCGTAATAAGTGAAATCTTTTATGAAGTTTCCATAGGCATCCATTGGTCTTAAAGTAAAAGTTACTTTTTGTCCAGCGGTGATGTAAGTGGGTATATAGGCATCAAAGTAAGAAAAGTTACCCGGTTTCACGTAAACTTGCTCTGCTCTTGATAGCCCTACACCTACCAATACGCTCATAAATATTAAAAATAGATACGCCTTGGTAGTTTGTATATAGCTTTTCATCATAACACCTCCTGATAGAATATTATATAACATTTTTTCATGAAAACAGAAATTTTATGGCAAACTCATGTAAAATATTAGAATGATAAAGATAATTGAGCCAAGGTTTACAGAAGAAGATGCAAAGGTCTTGTCAGAGATAGTGCTTTCTGGTTATATAACAAGAGGGCCATGGACCAGAAAATTTTCTGAAGCTTTTGCACAGTTTTTAGGTGTAGAAAAAGTTTATACGGTTTGTTCTGGGACTGCCGCTTTATACGTGATACTAAAAGCCTTAAACGTCGAAGGTAAACATGTTATAGTACCAGCCCTTAGCTTTATGGCTACGATAGACACGGTGCTTTTGGCGGGTGGTATACCGGTGGTAGTTGATGTAGATGAGTATTATACAATGGATGTAAATCAGTTGGAAGATGCTATAAAAAAATACAACCCAGTTTGCATAATACCTGTGCATCTTTACGGTGGCATGGCTGATATGGATTCAATTATGTCGCTTGCGAATAAATACAGCATATATGTATTAGAAGATGCAGCTCAAGCTCACGGTGCGTCATTTGGGGGTAAAATGGCAGGGGCTATAGGGCATGTGGGAGCTTTTAGCTTTTATGCTTCTAAGAATGTTCCAATGGGAGAAGGTGGTGCCATATCAGTTTCTGATGAGTCTATTTCAAAAGCCATAAACTCCTTGATAGATTTTGGAGATTCGCCTGCTTTAAATTTAAGAATTACCGAGTTTCAAGCTGCCTTAGGGTTTTTAGGGCTTCAAAGACTAAAAGAACAAAACGATAAGCGTATAAAAAATGCGGAGTTTTACAACACACACATCAGCGATGAAATCGTAAAACCACGTAAAAGACCAAACTCTTTTCACGTTTACCATCTTTATACGTTAAGACATAAAAATAGGGACCTTATAATAGAATCTCTTAAAAAAGAGGATATAGATGCAAGAGTATATTACACCTATACGTTGGCAAGCTTAAGAAACGCTTTACATCTTCCTCTTGATAACGCTAACAAATATATAAAGGAGCTTTTTAGTATACCGGTGCATCCTTACCTTTCTCAGGAGGATTTGGAAAAAATAGTGTATGTTATAAATAAAAGCCTATGATAGGTATAATAGATTACGGTATGGGAAACCTTGGAAGCGTTTTTAAGGCTTTTGACAAGGTGGGGCTCAATCCTAAAATTGTAAGGAATGATAAGGAGTTAAGAGCTTGCGATAGTTTGTGTCTTCCGGGTGTTGGAGCTTTTAAAGATGCAATGGATAATTTGAAGAGCGCCGGTCTTATTGAAAGTATTCTGGATTTTATAAAGTCTGGTAAACCTTTTATAGGTATTTGTCTTGGTTACCAGCTTTTGTTTGAAAAAAGCTATGAGTTTGGTGAACATGAAGGGCTTTCTATTTTCAAAGGGGATGTGAGGTTGTTTCCTGTTGGTGTTAAAATACCTCACGTAGGATGGAATCAGCTTTGGGTAAATAAAAAAGACGGTATTTTTAAAAATGTGGAAAACGGGGCTTTTGTATACTTTGTACATTCGTATTACGTAAATCCTCAGGATAAAAATATAATCTCTACTTACACCGATTACAACGTTGATTTTGCGTCTTCTGTAGAATACGAGAACGTAGTGGGTTTGCAGTTTCATCCAGAGAAAAGCCAAGAAGTAGGTCTTAAAATACTTTCTAATTTTAAAGAAAAATACAAGCTGTGAGGTGAAAGGCTATGAGAGTGCTTTATCTTACAAGATGTGCCAACAAGTTTAGCGCTTATTCTGACTTGGATTGCAAAGAGAGCTTGTTTACGGATGGAAAATTTTCTTTTTTACAAGAAAAAAGAAAAGAAGCGCTCAAGCTTTTAAAAGCTAAAAAACCAAAAGAGGGTGGGCCTCTTTGGAGGATATATAAAGACAAGTTTTGGGAAGGGCTTCATATGCATGTTATGCCAAAAGCTGTAAAAGAGCGGATTTTTGAGAGGACGATAGTGCTACACCCTATAATGGGTATGCTATCACCAGAGGACAAGGTTTGCAAATGGGATGTTTCTTGTCAGTATAAGTTTATGGCTTTTTGGAAAGAAGATATACGCAAATACATACTTAACGACGATTTTGTTGTGTTTAATTTTCTACCAAGCTCTTTTGATAGGCTTTTACCAAAAGAAGTAAAGGTTGTAAATTTTAAATATATGATAAAGGATAAACCTATGAAAGATAGCTCTTTGGTAAAAGCTTACACTATGAGATATATAGTTGAAAAAGATATAAACAGCATAGAAGAGCTTAAAAAGATAAACTTTTTAGATTTTGTGGTAAGCGATATAGAAGAAGAGGATAACGCTGTAGCGGTTTATATGCATTCTGAAGGAAAATACTCTGTTAAAAAAGCAGGTATCATATGAAAATTTCTATAGTGATACCAATTTACAACGAAGAAGAGAGCGTAGAAGCGCTTTATGAAAAAATAGTAAATACTATGAAGAAACTTCCCTACGACTATGAGATAATAGCGGTGGACGATGGAAGCACTGACAACACTTTTAACAAATTAAAAGAAATAGCTTCAAAAGATAAGCATTTAAAGGTAATAAGCTTTAAAAGAAACTACGGACAAACGGCGGCCATGTTTGCAGGTTTTCAGCATGCTTCTGGAGATATAGTCATTACTATGGATGCGGATTTGCAAAATGATCCAGCGGATATACCAATTCTTATTGAAAAAATAAACGAAGGGTACGATGTGGTGAGTGGTTGGCGTAAAGATAGAAAAGACCCATTTTTTTCGAGGACTTTACCTTCTAAAATTGCCAACTACATAATTTCAAATGCCACAGGTGTTTATCTTCATGATTACGGTTGTTCGTTAAAAGCTTACAAGAAGGATATAGCGAAGAATTTTAGGCTATACGGAGATATGCATAGATTTTTGCCTGCTTTGGCCAAGGGTTTAGGAGCCAAGATAACAGAGGTCCCGGTAAGCCATCATCCGAGACTTTACGGCAAATCCAAATACGGTATAGGAAGGACTGTAAGGGTTATACTTGATATATTTTTGGTGAAGTTTTTAAATGATTATATAAACAAACCCCTTTACGCTTTTGGGGGTATAGGTTTTGTGCTGTTTGGCCTTGGTTTTCTGTCTGGGCTTTACCTTACTTACGATAAATTTGTAAATCACCAAGAGATAGGTCAAAGGCCTCTTTTGTTTTTGACCGTCCTTCTTATCATATCTGGTCTTCAGTTTATATCTACTGGAATAATTGCAGAGGTTATCATAAGGACTTACTATGAATCTCAAGATATAAAACCTTATAGGATAAAGGATGCAATAAATATAGAACCAATAGATGAAAATTAAAATACTGATTTCTTTTCTTTTAAGCATATTGTTTTTGTACATTTTTTATACAACTGTTGGCTTTAGCAATTTTGAGAAAAGCTTTTCAAAATTAAATATATTTTATATAGGAGTTGGGTTTTTGCTTTATGCTGTTAGTTCTTTTTTGAGAGCTTACAGATGGCATAGTATGATAAAAGATATAAATATGTTTGATTTTTTTCTTATAAACAACGTCCACATCTTTCTTAACAATGTATTACCTGCTAGGACCGGAGAATTTAGCTTTTTTTACATGCTTAAAAAACGTGGAATAAACCTTACAAGATCCTTTTGGATATTTGCTTTGGCTAGGCTTATGGATGCTTTGGCGCTTCTTGGGTTTTTCTTTGGTTTTTTCTTTAAACTGTATTTTATCGCTTTTATCGTTGTATTTGGTGTAATAACGGTTTTTTTGTTAAAGCATACTATCGCTGTTCTGCCAAATATTTTTATTTTAAAATCCTTAAAGCAAAATCTATCTACTCATTTTGAAAGCAAAACGGCTATAAAGCTTTACTTTATCTCGGTGGTATCTTTTGCTTTTAAGTTTCTTGGCTTTTATGAGATGGCAAAAAACATTATACCTATGGGATTTTTTGAGATATTGCCATCTTATGTCTTAGCGGAGTTAAGCTCCATACTGCCTATAAACGGTGTAATGGGTCTTGGCACTTACGAGTTTGGTTTTTCAATACCCTCAAAGCTAACGGATATCTCTTTAAAAACTTCTTTGGACTTAGGTTTTATAACCCATGTGTTTTTGCTTTTGTCTTCTTCTATACTTGGTATTGTGTCTTTTTTACTTTTAAAGCTTGAACACTACAAAGAAGAGAGGTAAAGTTTTTCTAATTTTACAACCAAAATAGCTATCAAACATCCCATACCGAAGCTCACGAGCACGTCTCCAAGATAGTGCATAAAAAGAAGTATTCTTGAGATACCCACCAGTGTTGACCAAAGTATTAGGTAAAATCCTAGTTTTTTGTTTTTAAGATAAAAGCTAAAAGCTATAGAACTGTTTAAGAGCGTATGCCCAGAGGGTATAGAAGAATAATCTTTCTGGCTTTTAAAAAAGTAAAAACCGTATATACCCTTTTTAAGAAAAAGCTCTGGTCTTGCTTTACCAAATATAAACTTAAGCAGCATAATAGCGCTGTCTGAAAGCACCAGACAAAGAGACAGTATAAAAACATATTTTCTCAAGCTTTTAAAGAAAATGCTAAGCAATATAAGAAAAGACGATATATAAAACACAACGTTGTAATGGCCTATTGTAGATACAATTTTTAACAAGCTCTTAAAAGCCCTAAAACTATCCCTATGAACATATAAAAAGTACGTTATATCTTTATCGAATAAAAATATGCTAATCAATCCTAGAATTATAAGAGTTATTCCTATTTTAATCATATAACTATTATAAAGTAATACAAAGATAAATTTACAGTCAAAGAGCCCACGGAAGGGCTCTAAGGATGTTAAGATCTTAGGTCTTTGCTTATTTCTTCTGGTAATGGGCAAGCTTCTGCCGGTAAGCCTTTTACTTTAGAACCATAGTACATAACTGGTATAAGCACCAAACTAAGAGCTGTGGAGGCTATGGTACCAAATATAAGCGATATGGCAAGACCGTTGAATATTGGGTCAAATATGATAACAAAAGCACCTACTATGAGAGCTGCTGCTGTTAAAAGCACCGGCCTTGTCCTTATTACACCTGCTTCCACTACTGCTACATGAAGAGGTACACCTTCTCTTATCCTTTGCTCTGCAAATTCCACAAGAAGTATAGAGTTTCTAAGGATTATACCGGCTAAGGCTATAAAACCTATCATAGATGTTGCTGTGAAGAAAGCATGTAGTATAAAGTGTCCTGGGACTATACCAACTAGTGTCAGTGGAATAGGAGACATGATGATACCAGGGGTTTTGAAGTCCTTAAACCATCCTACTATGAGTATGTAAATTATGAAAAGAGCGCCTGCAAAAGCAATACCCAAATCTCTAAATACCTGTAAAGTGATATACATCTCACCGCCCCATCTTACATATATGTGATTTGTGATTTTAGGGAAAGACATCCAGAGTTCCGATACATGGCCGTATGGATTTGGTATGCTTAAAACTTTCTTTCTTATATCCCATATGCTGTAAAACGGAGCGCCGGCACCTTTTGCCACATCTCCTATTACATATACTACCCTTCTTAGGTTTTCGTGATATATGGTTTTGTGTATAGGCTTTTTGACTATTTTTATAAGGTTTGAAAGTGGTATAAGCTGACCTTTTTTGTTTGGTATCTCTAAGTTTTCAAGATTTTGAAGCGTTCTATAAGGTCTTGCTATCCTTACTTCTATGGGTACAGCTTCAGTATCTGTAGATTGAATAATTCCAGCCTCATAGCCAGCGGTAGCAACTCTTAAGGTTCTTACGATGTCTTTTTTAGATACACCAAACTGCGCTGCCCTCGCTTGGTCTATAACAAAATCTATTTGAGGGGCGTTTGACTCAAGATATATACCGCTATCTGTTATTTCTTTATCGTGTCTGAAAAGCTTTAAAACTTGAAGGGCAAAAGCTCTTTCAGAAGATAGTGTAGGACCATATATTTCAGCTACTATAGGGTCTAAAACTGGTGGACCCGGTGGGACTTCCGCTACACCTACGTAAGATGCACCCATAGAATAAGCTATTTTTTGCACCATAGGTCTTATGTGCTGGGCGAAAGCGTGGGATTCCATCTTTCTTTTGTCTTTCCCAACAAGCTCTATAGCTATTTGGGCATAGTAAGGTCTTGTTCTTAGATAATAGTGTCTCACAAGGCCGTTAAAATCGTAAGGCTCTGGTACACCTGCGTATATTTGATAATACTTTACCTCTTTTTGTTTTGCTATATAATCGGCTATTTTTTTAGCTACAAGATAAGTTTGCTCTACGGTAGTATCTTCTGGCATGTTTAAAACTACAGATAGCTCAGATTTGTTGTCAAAAGGAAGCATTTTTACTATGACGGCTCTACTTATTATGAGTGCTACAGATATGCCTAATAAAGACCAGACTGCTATATAAAATAAAACCCTTTTTGATTTTGATATAAGAAGTGGTTCTACCATCTTGCAGTATATTTTCCAAAATACCGTTTCTTTTATGTTTATTATAGGTTTTTCGCTTTTATCGTGATTATCGTGTCCATGTTTTATAAGCCTGTAAGCAGCCCAAGGTGTTATGGTAAAAGCCACCCATAGAGAGAATAGTATCGCGGCGCTTGCGTTTACAGGTATTGGTCTCATG
This sequence comes from Hydrogenobaculum sp., assembly GCF_049967395.1. Lineage (NCBI taxonomy): Bacteria > Pseudomonadati > Aquificota > Aquificia > Aquificales > Aquificaceae > Hydrogenobaculum > Hydrogenobaculum sp. Next base: position 20,399 of record NZ_JBMFST010000021.1, read on the forward strand.
TATGGCCCCATCAGACCACCCACGAAAGCCATAGGCATCAAAGCAGCTATGATGGTAAGGGTTGCAAGTATGGTGGGATTACCTACTTCGTCTGTAGCTCTTATAATAGCATCATGTTTTGGAAGCTCTGGGAAAAATTCAAACCACCTATGGATATTTTCCACCACCACGATAGCAGCATCTACCAATATACCGATAGAGAATATAAGGGCAAAAAGCGTAACTCTATTTATTGTAAAACCGTAAAGCTTACTAAAGAATAAAGCAAATGCAAGGGTTACTGGCACAGCTATTGCCACTATGGCAGATTCTCTAAGACCAAGAGCTACCGCTATAAGAAGTATGACAGATGCTGTGGCTATGAAAAGGTGTTCTATAAGTTCGTTTGATTTGTTTTGAGCGGATTTACCATAGTTTCTTGTAACGGTTATGTGTAAGCTTGATGGAATAACGGTACCTTTTAAAGAATCTACTTTCTGTAAAACATCGTTTGCTACATTTACGGCGTTTGTACCGGCTCTTTTTGCAATCGAGATGGTGACGGCTGGATACATTGGAGAACCGTAGCGCTTGGAAGCTGCACCAAAGCCCATCGTTACATAATCGTGAACACCGCCTGGACCGTCAGTTATAGTTGCTATATCTCTTAGATATACAGGTTTTCCGCCGTACCATCCTACCACCAAATCCTCTAAATCTTGCTTTGACCTTATGAAGTTTCCGGTTTTTACATAATAAAGGGTGTTGTTTTGATTTATATAACCGCTTGGTAATTCTTGGTTTGCTTCTTGGATGATATGTACTATATAAGCAGGAGACAATCCGTAAGCGGCTTCTTTGGCTGGGTCTAAAAGCACCCTTAACTTTCTTGGCTGGCCTCCATATATCTTTACCTGAGCTACGTTTGGCACTGTTTTAAGTTCGTTGTCCAAAGTATCGGCAATCCTTCTTAAAGAATAGTAATCATAACCTTTTCCCCACAGAGTAAGTGTCATAATGGGTACATCGTCAATAGAGCGTGCTTTTATAAGCGGTGGAAGTTCAACGCCTGGAGGTACCAAGTTTAAAGATGCCATCATCTTTGCGTTTAATTCTACCAAAGCTTTTACTGGGTCTGTGCCCACGTGAAACCTTGCGGTCACAAGACCATATCCATCACCAGAAGCGCTGTATATGTAAGAGATGTCTTTTAATTCCCATAGTTTTTTCTCTAATGGTGTAACTACTCTTTTTTCTACTTCTCTTGGAGCAGCCCCCGGGTAAGGTATCATTATATCTATCATTGGAACTACGATATCTGGGTCTTCTTCTTTTGGTGTTGTTACTACTGCAAATATGCCAAGGGCCAAAAGCGCTATTATCATTATGGGTGTAAGTTTTGAATCTATAAAATATTTTGCTATTCTTCCGGCTATCCCGTACATATTACTCTCCTATCTTACATTTATCGCAAACGCTGTATACGTTTCCTTCCACTATCCTATCGCCCGGTTTTAAACCAGATAAAACTACGTAGCTATCGCCTACCCTTTGACCGAGTTTTACAAATTGCATATGGGTTATGTTGTTTTTATCTACAAGCCACACTGCATCTATGTCGTCCCATTTAAACAGTGCATCTTTTGGTATGGTGACAACAGTTTCTTGGCTTTTAGGAATATAGACTTTTGCATAAAGCCCGCTTGTTATACCATCTTCGTTTGGTATGTCTATTTTTACATCAAAAGTATGGGACATAGGATTCAAAGCTTTGGATACCTCTTTTACAGTGCCTTCTACTGTTTTGTCTATGCCACCTATATACACTTTAAGAGTTTGGCCTGGGGTTATCTTGTTTATATACTTTTCTGGCAATGCCACATCCACTCTGTAAGGAGGTTTATCTATCATCATAAGTGGCATTCCTGGGGCTGCTATATCTCCAACGTTTACATTTTTCATATAGATACAACCTGAAAATGGGGCGGTTATATTCGCATAGGCTAAGTTTGCTCCAGCAGCAGATGCTCCAGCTTCGGCAGCCAATATTGCGTTTTTAGCTTGTTCTACCATTGCTTTAGCTGCTTCGTACTTAGCTTTTACCTCATCGTACTCTTGTTCTGTTACTGCTCCTGATTTTATAAGCTTTTGAAACCTTTGATAGGTTTTTGATACGGCTTGTAGATTTGCCTCAGCGGCTTTCATTTGATCCTCCGCCTGCTTGGCTCCGTAGTTAGCCTGAGCTACCATGCTGGATATATCTTTTGTATCTAATTTTACAAGGAGTTGTCCTCTTTTTACGCAATCACCATCTTTTACATAAACACCTACAACCTTGCTCATAAGTCTTGTAGAAATAGCAGCGTGGTTTTTGGCACTCACTACGCCGTCAAACTCTTCTTCCAAAGGTGTAGAAGAGCTTATAGTTATGACCTTCACATTTGAGATCACTTTTGGTTTAATGGGCTTTTCACCGGGAGAAATCTTATGTTCAAAAAAGCCCCCAAGCCATAGGATAATAACCACCATAGGTATTATGAAATAAAGGACATACTTCTTAAGGGTGTTCATATTACTTTACCTCCTTGTTTAATAGACCAGCTTGATATAAACTTTTCACATAAGCTAAGTTGCAATCGTACATAGCTTTTGCAAAGTCAAACCTCGCTTTATCGTATTGAGTTTCAGCGTCTATTACATCTGTTATTTTAGCTAAACCTACTTTGTACCTTTGGTCCATCACTTTTAGAGTGGCTTTTGCTTCTTCTTTTTCTTTTTTAGCGTATTTCATCATAGCCAGTGCATTTTCGTAATCAGCCAAGGCTTTGTTTATTTTAAATATTGACCCTTTTGCCATGTAATCTATGTAAGAGCTAAGCATGAGCTTTTGTTCATTTAAACTTCTTATCTTGTTAAAAGCTGTCAAACCATCAAACAGATTCCAATTTATACCAACGCCCACCATATAACCGTTGGCGGTGGCTCCAAAGGGTGTTGAGTTGTCAAAAAGCGAGTAAGAACCAAAAGCTCCTACTTGAGGTAAGTAATCTGCTAAATACGCTCTTTTCATAGATTTTAAAGCTTTTAGCTTTTCTTCCATAGATTTTATTTGAGGCTTTTGATATACGGCGCTTATAAGAGCCTTTCTATCTATATGACTTGGGCAGTAAAGCTTTCCTTTTAAATCTACATCTTGGTAAGGCTCATTCATCAACAAAAATAGTGCCCTTTTGGCGGTTTTATAGTTGTTTTTGGCTTCCACTAGCTTTTGTTCTGCTTGATGAAGGTATACTTTTGCTCTTAATGTATCTGAGAAAAGCGCCATACCGGTTTTATAATAGGACTCAGCCATATCTACGTGCTTTTGTGCATCTTTTACGGCTTGAGTGGCGAGTTTTATACCTTCTTTTGCCAAAAGCCCTCCTAAGTATGCTTTATATACGTTGTAAACAATATCTTGCTCTGTTTGATTTAATTCTTTTTTAGTGCTTTTAAGAGCATGATAAGAGGCACTTTCGTAAGCTTGGACTTTACCGCCCATCCATATAGGTATTTGTAGAGTTAGTTGAGTTTGATAAAGCTGTGAAGCGCCTGGGTTGTTAAAGAAATCTTGCATAGATTGAAAAGCGCTACCTAACATTTGAGGGACAGAAGTAGCTTGGGGTTGTGGTTGGGGAAATTGAAGGCTTCTTGTGTCCATTCTGTTCATTATGCTCCAAGGGGCTATGTTGGTGCGGTTAAAAGACGTTTGAAGGCTAAGCCTTGGAAAGAGCATACCTTTTACGCTTTCTAATTGATATTCTTT
>NZ_JBMFST010000022.1:0-23678 GCF_049967395.1 Hydrogenobaculum sp.
CTTATCAAGTCCGTAGGCCAAGGCTGCCGCTGTTGGCTCATTCAATATTCTTTGGACTTCAAGACCTGCTATAGCTCCTGCGTCTTTTGTGGCTTGACGTTGACGTTCGTTAAAATATGCTGGTACCGTTATAACGGCTTTTGTTATCTTTTCACCAAGGTAGGCTTCGGCTGCCTCTTTTAGTTTTTTAAGCACTTGAGCACCTATTTCCTCTGGTCTTACCTTTCTTCCAATGTTTGGTATCTCAAAAGCTGCGTCTTGCTTGTCATCTGGCACTACCTTGTAAGATACCCTTTTTGCCTCATCTAACACTTCATCGTATTTTCTACCTATAAACCTTTTAGATTCGTATATGGTGTTTTCTGGGTCTAATACGGCTCTTCTCTTGGCTGGATCACCCACTAAAACTTCCTTTTCTTTTGTATATGAAACTATTGAAGGAGTCAACCTAGCCCCTTCTTGGTTTGCTATAACCACTGGTTCACCACCTATCATTACAGCTACAACAGAGTTTGTAGTTCCAAGGTCTATACCCAATACTTTTTCTGCCATACGTTCTTACCTCCTACTTTAATATACTATTATAATAAAACTTAAGTATAATTTTGTCAAGTTTTTTTAGTATATTTCTAATATACTAAAAGCCAAATACTTTAGAACAAAGAGTAAATACTATCTAAGTATCTGTTTTATCAGCTTTTTAGATAAAAGTTGTATAATAAAGTTATGCAAGAAAATTTTGATAAGGAAGAGACCCAAGGACAGGAGAAAGCTAAGCCAGACCTAAGCGCTATATACGTTGGCAAGGAGGCGCTTGAGAAAGCACCAAAAATATACGGTGTTGAGACTGGTGTTGAGGGGCTTGATGATTTGTTTTTCATAGTAGAATCAGAGAAGGGTAAGATTGTAAAAAAGAGTCTAAAAGGTATACCGGCTTATTCGGTAATGAATATAACGGGTGTTTCAGATACCGGTAAATCTCTCATGGTTGAGCAGTTTAGCGTATATCAAGCTCAAAAGGGTAAAAAAGTGGCTTTTATAAGCGTAGAAGCCCCGGCTAACTTTGTAGCGGCATCTTTAAAACTAAGAGCATCGGCTATGGGATACAAGTTTGAAGATTTTGAAAACAACATAATACTTATAGATGCAGCTTCTTCTGATAGGCTTAGAGAAAATATACCTGATCTTCTTGCAACGCTGGCTTACGCTATAAAAACCTACAAAATAAACTTTACAGTGGTAGATTCTATCACTGGGCTTTTCGAAAACAAAGAGATGATGGCAAGGGCAATAGTAAGAAGGATGTTTAATTTCATGAAAAAATGGTATCAGACAGCCCTTTTTGTGTCCCAGAAAAGAAGTGGTCACGAAGAGCTTACCGCTGAAGCAGCGGGAGGATATGCTGTAGGTCATATAGTAGATGGTACTATGGTGCTGGCAAAGGAGTTAGTGGATTCTACTTACAAGGCGAGGCTTTATAAGAAAGAAATAGGTGATATAGTTAGGCTTTTTAGAATAGATGGTTGCAGGATGTCTGGGCACGATACAAAAACGCATTTTTTGGATATCACAGAAACAGGGCTTGTAGTAATAAAAGAGCCCATAGGTAAAAATGTAAAATCTGAAGAGGAGGTATAAATATGATTACGCTAAACGGTGCTTTTGAAAACGACCAAGATTTGGAGAGGTTGGTGGAAAGGGTTTTCCTAAAAGCCATAGACCTTCTTGGGGGTCTTTCTAAGCTTTCTGAGTTTAGGACTCTAACGTGGCTTCCTTCTTTGGCTAGAGCCTCTTATGTGGTTGTTTTAAAAGAAGAGTACATAAAACCAGAAGAAGAAATAGCTGCCAAGGTAGGACTCACCAAAAACACGGTGAAAAATATATTAAGGGCTGATCCAACCCTTGCGATGGAAAAGATAAAAAAGTTAGAAGAGCTTACAAAAGAAGAATCTAAAGAAATGAAGGTTCATACCGCCGGTGGTATTGCAAAATTGGCTTACAAGTTTGTAAAAGATGGTCAAGATGCTCAAAGCCTTGTGCATTACTGTTCTTTGATAGCTCAAGATATCGTAAGAGATTTAGATGTACCATGGGCTTATCTTGTGCTTAAAAATACCAAGGGCATAAAATATCCAATAACAGATGGTAATGTTTTACAAGAAAAGCTAAAAAACGTAAAGATTAAGAATATGCACATAGAAGAGATAGTAAAGCTAATACACTACCCAATCAAAACCCCAGCAGCCCTTATACACGAGATAAAACAAGCTATTCATGATTAGATAAAAGATGTTGAAAAACAAAAGTACATTTTTCTTTTTTGTTTTAGCTTTTATATTTATAGCCTTTGGCTTAAGTCTTAACTTGTTTTATATAAGTAAGTATAAAAAAGATACTATAGAAGATACAAAAGTATATCTAAGAAACAGCTTACATATATTAAAACTTCATATAGCTAACGAAAACAAGTTAGAGTATTACCTTATGAACAATATCAGATACATAATAACAAAGTCTGGTGTATATAAAGCCTCTTCTATTATACAAAAGAACTTTGACAACGATAATAGCTTATTTCTTATAATAGACAACAATCTTAAAGTTGTTGGAAAAGGTTATAAAGTAAATAAACTCTCAATTTATGAAGATGCTATATCCAATCAAAATATAAAAAATGCAATTTACAAATGCATCTCTTCTCACAAATACTGTTTTACACCGGCTTTTAAAATAGATAAGCACTACTTTATATTTACGCTTTTACCTATAAAAGATAGCCTCTATCTTCTACAAATACATAAGCCTCCTTTATACATATACGCTTTTTCTGCAAAAGGTTTTTCTTACGGTGTTTTACTTCCAAACGGCATCATAAACGCTCATATACCTATTTTGTCTAAAAGCCAAATACACAAACCTCTTTATGATTTTATAGCATCTCATAAAAACGTTAGCTTTGCTTTTGTAAGATATAAGTCCCCCATAGATGGTGAGCCAAAACTTGCAGCTATCACCAGACTTGATCTTATGGCCGGTAAAGTTATATATCCTTACGTATCCGCTTCTCTTCCTTTTGTATTGAAAGGCTATTACACCGATTTAAGAATTACCTTTTTATCTTGGTTTATATTTGGTGTTATCATATTTGGTTTTACGCTTTTTATAGCAAAGAAAACTAAAAAAGAAATGTTTTTAAATCAAGAAAAATACTTTTACGAGACGATGTTTGATAAATACCCTTTACCACTGCTACTTATAGATCAAGATGGAAGAATCTTAAAAACAAACGAACCAGCGTCAAAGCTATACGGCTATTCTAAAGAAGAAATTCAAAACATGTATATATATGACCTTGAAGGGGTGTCAAAAGAGGAATCTGAAGGATTGCTAACAAATATAATACAAAGTGATTTAAAACATTTTGAATTTATTCATGTTGCTAAAAACGGTAAAAAGATAAACGTAGAAGTTTATGTGAATAAGCTCAGCATGGAAAATAAAACATACGTATTGTATACGATAATAGATATTTCTGAAAAAGTGTTGTTAGCAAAGCTTTTTGATATGTTAAAAGAGATAAACACAATACTTATAAGCGTAGATTTAGAAAGTGAACTTTTAAACAGCGTAGCAAAGACTATCGTAATGTTTGATTTTGATTACGTAAAAATCTTTAAAGTAAAGCAAGAAAACATCCTTGAGCTTATACTGGAGAATGGGGACAACACCGAAATAGAAGAAAACCACAATTTAGAAGAAGAAAATAAAGCTCTACTTACAAAATCTTTAATAACACAATCAAAACCAAACTATTCAAAAGCATCTATACCTATATTAGATTACAACAATGACAAAGTTTTATATATATTAAGCGTATACAAAAAAGAATTTCAGTTTTTTGATAATTATCATATCCTTAGCATATTAGAAGAGCTTAAAAAAGACATATCTTTTGCGTTGAGAAAAATCTTGGAAGAACAAAATAGCATCATATTAAGAAAAGCCCTAGAAAACTCCAAAGGCTGGGTGCTTATAACAGATGAAGATGGTTATATTGTATATGCAAATAAAACGGTATGCAACATATCTTTGTACTCTTGCGAGGAGGTGATAGGTAAAAAACCAAGTATATTTAAATCTGGATACCACGACGATAATTTTTATAAAAAATTATGGCAGACCATAAAATCTGGCAACGCTTTTGAAAGTATATTCTACAACAAGAATAAAAACGGAGAAATTTTTATATTAGATGAAGCTATCATTCCAGTAACGTTAAAAGACGGCACTATAAGATATATTACCATAGCAAAAGATATTACCCAAGAAGTTGAGCTTGAGAAAAAACTAGAGCGTTTTAGTTTTATGGACCAAAACACGGGACTTTTAAATATAAACGGCTTTTCAAAAGCTATAAACGATAGACTAGATTATATTAAAAACCAATCCAAGAAAGGAGTTTTGATACTGCTTGATATATACGGATTTTCTATACTAAATCAAATATACGGTTTCAACAAGGCAGATGATATTGTAAAGAAAGTGGTAAGTATGCTAAAAGAACTTTTAGAACCAGAAGATGTTATAATAGCAAAAATCGGTCCAGATGAGTTTGGTATTTTTAAGGATATAGAAAAAAGAGAAGATTTATTTGTAGTTGTTGATAAAATAAACGATATATTTGCAAGGGGTATAGAGATAGAACTAGATAATCTTAGAAAACTTGATAAGCTATACATAAATATGGGTATTTCCCTATACGATGAAGATGGCGATAGCTTTGAAAAACTCTACGAAAAAGCCAGCTTGGCGCTACAAGAAGCTAAAAAGGACGGAGCTGGTAAATATAAGTTTTTCTCTAAAGATATAGATGTGGTAGTGAAAAGATACGTAGAAGCTCAGGATCTTGTAGAAAGGGCTTTGGATAAAGGGTTGTTTAGATTTTTCTATCAACCTTACTTTGACATTCAGACAAAAGGCTTTGTAGGCTTTGAGGCGCTCATAAGAATAATAGATGAAGATGGTAGTGTAATATCCCCCTACAAGTTTATCGATTTCTTAGAGTCTTCTTCGCTGCTAAACAGATTTCAAGATGTATTTTTAGAGCTCGTTGCCCAAGATATGGAATTTTTGATATCTGAATCAAAGGGAAAACATTTCACCACAGCCTTCAACATATCTGCAAACAGCTTCAAAGACGATATCTTTATATCAAAGCTAATGGGTTTATGTCAACGCTTTGGCGACAACCTTGTGATTGAGATTACCGAAAGAACGGTTTTACAAGATTTTCAAAGGGCAAAAGAAATTTTATCAAGCATAAGAGGCTTTGGCACCAAAATAGCGCTGGATGACTTTGGTACATACTACTCATCGCTTTCTTACATAAAAAATATTGACTTAGATATTATCAAAATAGATATATCGTTTGTAAGAGATATAATCTTTGACAAGAGAAGTTTAGCAGTGGTAAAAGCTATAATAAACCTTGCCAGAGAGCTAAACGCTAAAACAATAGCAGAGGGTGTAGAAAAAGAAGAGCAGTATAACCTTCTCAAAGAGGCAGGTTGTGATATAGTCCAAGGTTATCTTTTTGCAAAACCTATGCCTATAGAAGAAGCGGTAAAATATATAATTTAAGCTTTTTGGCTTTTAAGATAATCTATCACCGCTTGCACGTGTCCATCTACTTTTACGTTCTTCCAAGCCTTTTCTATTTCACCGTTTTCGTTTATTATAAACGTTGATCTTATTATACCTTTTGTTACTTTGCCGTACATCTTTTTCTCACCATAGGCCCCGTAGCTTTCTGCCACTTTCTTATCTGGGTCTGATAACAGTATAAAATTTAAACCATATTTTTCTTTAAACTTCTTATGAGAAGCTATACTGTCTGGACTTACACCAATTACTTCTACGCCCATAGCCTTTATGGGGTTTAGATTTTCTTGAAAACTACATGCTTCTTTTGTGCATCCAGGTGTATCGTCTTTCGGATAAAAGTAAAGGACTACCTTTTTACCTTTAAAATCCTTTAAACAAAACTCTTTTTCGTTGCCGTTTTCATCAATACCTGGTAAGCAAAAATCCGGTGCTTTTTCCATAATACCTCCTTTAATTGTATATCTCCAATATATTGTAATAAGTATCCCTTTTTGCTGGTATAAACCCTGCTTTTTTTATATTTTTAATCATATCTTCAACAGCTGGTATCCTTACTTTAAACTCCGTTGAAGATATTACGTTTTCTTCAAGCATTACGCTACCAAGGTCGTTGGCCCCATAATGAAGGGCTACAGTACCTATTTGCATGGTTTGCGTTACGTGAGAGGCTTGTATATTCTTAAAGTTGTCTAAAAATAATCTACTTATTGCCAGCACTTTTAGATAATATACGCTTGAAGCTGGTTCTACGTAGTCAAGTTCAGTGTTGCCTTTTTGAAATGTCCAAGGTATAAAAGCTGTAAAACCACCGGTTTTATCTTGCAAATCCCTTATGAGGGAAAGATGATACAGTATATCGTCTATTGTTTCTATATGACCAAACATCATTGTAGCTGTGGTGGTCATTCCAAGCTCGTGAGCGCTTTTGTGCACCTCTATCCACTCTTCTGTAGTGCATTTGCCTTTGCTTATAACACCTCTTACGTTTGGAGATAGCACCTCTGCACCACCGCCGGGTATAGATTTTAATCCCGCTTCTTTTAACTCTCTTATCACATCTTTTATGGACATTTTTTCTATCTTGGCAAGGTAAACTATCTCGGGAGCTGATAAAGAGTGTATATCTATGTCTGGAAACTCTTGGTGTATTGAGCTTATAAGGTCTTTAAAGTAATCAAGGCCTAATTCTGGATTTAAACCACCTTGCATAAGAAGGGTAGTACCACCTCTTTCTTTTAATTCTCTTACCTTTTTCAATATTTCATCTTTTGGTAATACGTAAGCTTCATCGTCTTTTGGTTTTCTATAAAAAGCACAAAACTTACAAGATGCCACACAGGCGTTTGAATAATTTACGTTTCTATCTATGACAAAAGTAACTATGTTATCTTCATGAAATTCTTTTCTTTTTTTATCCGCCAAGAAACCAAGAGTATTTAAATCGAGCTCTTCAAAGAGCTCTTTGGCTGTTTGCTCATCTATCCTTTTCCCAATATCCAAAATTTTCATATTTTAAATATATTATTTTATCTTCTTTGTAAAGAAGATTTTTATCAGCTATTCTTCATCTATTCTTCACGTAAAACTGTTAAATTTATTAATGTGGATATCGCAAGGAGGTTTGTATGCTGAAATATATAGGTGTTTTGGCGCTTTTAGCAAACGTAAGCTTTGGTTTTACCCTTGGTGATGAGCTTCAGAATGTAGGAAACACCGTATCAAACCTTGGAAACGCTTTAAACGGCGGTGGTGCTTATTCAAACATTTACAGCAACCCCAACCAATGCAACGTACCACCTGGGTGGCAAAGAGGTAGAAAAACAGGCTTTGTAAACGGTATGCCACCTGGACTTGCTAAAAAGGGAATGATGGCAAACTGCCAACCGACAAACGCTCCAATGGAAAACGAAAGATTTGAACACGGGCCCATGCATGGACCACCCAGAAGAATGCGTTAAATATTTCTATCTCTTACAATAGGATATCTCCAACCTATCCCAAAAGCTCTTTCGTGAAGTTTTGGCCCTATGGGGGCCTGTTTTCTTTTGTATTCGGCTTTTACAAGCATGTTGTAGACTTTTTCTACCGTATTTTTATCAAATTCTTTTATATCTTCTTTATCTTTGTATTCTTCTATTAAAAGCCACAAAATTTTATCTAAAACATCGTAAGGCGGTAAAGTATCTTGGTCTTTTTGATTGGGCCTTAACTCTGCGGAAGGGGGTTTATCTATTATATTTTTTGGTATTATTTCTTTGTCTTTGTTTATAAAGTAAGCTATTTCGTAAACTTCTGTTTTGTATAAATCTTTTATGGGTGAAAACCCACCAGCCATATCTCCGTATATCGTAGTATAACCAACCGCCGACTCAGACTTGTTGGAAGTAGATAAAACTACCCTGTTTTCTTTGTTTGATATATAAAATAGTATGTTTGCCCTAATCCTTGCTTGTAGATTTTCATCGGCTACGTCAAAGCTGTTGTAGGAAAGTATTTGTTCATAGGCAATTCTTACGCTTTCTATCGGTATAACTTCAAGCTCCACATTCAGATTTTCGCAAAGGGTTTTCGCATCTTTATAAGACTCTTCTTTGTTAAAAGAAGTTGGCATATAAACGGCTTTTATATTTTCTTTTCCAAGGGCCAAAACTCCAAGATAAAGCACTATGGCAGAATCTATTCCGCCAGATAGCCCGAGTACGGCTTTTTTAAAGCCTTGCTTTTCAAAAAAATCTTTTATAGAAAGCGTTATCGCTTTTATAAGTTCTTCTTCTTTTGAAAGTCTTGGAGATATAATGTTTTGATAAAAAGCCTCTTTTGATATATACAAACTTATGTTAGCATTTTCTGGCTTGCAAACCTCTTGCCACCTTAAATCAGACCTTCTTTTTAGATGCACATCTTTTATATCTAAGCTTACATTTAATATATCTTCCTCAAAAGCTTTTGCTTTTGCTATTATATCTCCTTTTGGGTTTATCACAAGGCTTTCTCCGTTGAAAACAAGCTCATCGTTTGCTCCTACTAGATTTGTATAAACCAAAAAGCACAAGTTATCAGAAGCCCTTGCTTTTAGGAAGCTTTCTTTAAAAGCTTGTTTTTTTAAGACGTATGGAGATGCGTTTATATTTATAAGCACTTCCGCCCCTTTTAGAACATCTTGTCTTTCAGTGCCGTCTGGATACCATATATCCTCGCATATAGAAAAACCACACCTTACATCGTTTATATCTACGGTTAGATCATTATCACCGCTTTTAAAATATCTTTTTTCGTCGAATACGTTGTAATTTGGTAAAAACTTTTTGTCGTAAAAGCCCAATGCTTCCCCTTTAAACAAAACCCCTAAAGAGTTGTAAATGGCTTTTTCTTCTCTTACAAAACCAACCACTATAACGCTGTCTATACTTTTTGAACGATCTTTTAACTTTTCAAAATAAAAAGCGTTTAAATCTATAAACTTATGGCTATACACCATATCCTGAGGCATATAACCACACAAAGATAGCTCTGGAAAAACTATCATGTGTGAGTGTTTGGCTTTTGATATAAAATCACAAATTTTTTCAAAGTTTTTTTCAAAATCACCAACTGTGGTGTTTATTTGACAAAGACTAACGTTAAGAATTTTTGATTTCATCTTCAATACCCTCTTTATATATTACGATTCTATTTTTTGTGGTGCGTTTTGCCACGTAAAGCGCCTCATCGGCTTTTTTAAGAGCGCTATCTAGATCGTCCTCTTTTTGTATTTGATAAATACCGCCGCTGCAGGTGCATTTTATTGTAATTTCGTTTAACGTATGGGTGGAGTTTTCAAAGTTCTGCCTTATCTTGTCTGCTACGTTAAACCCATTTTCTATATCAGCATTGTATAAACATACTGCAAACTCTTCTCCGCCAAGCCTTGCTGGTATATCAGATTTTCTTATAGAATTCATTATAATGTTGGCAAAATCTTTTAAGACAACGTCTCCCATATCGTGTCCATAGGTATCGTTTACCTTTTTGAAGTTATCTATATCATACATCACAATGCAGGTTGGTGTATCTGTTCTTTTTGCTTGTTCTATCAAAATACTCACTTGCTCAAAGAAGAATCTTCTGTTGTAAATTCCTGTGAGTGAGTCTTTGTAGGCCATATCTTTAAGCTTCTCTTTATCTTTTTGAAGTTCGTTAACAAGATTTTTTATCTCTACGGCCATCATATATGTTATTTTTTTCAGCTTTGAAATTTCATTTAGCTTTGAGATATCTTTTTCTAATATCGGGTCTTTTTCAACTTCGTCTAAGTGAAGAAAGTCCTTTTCTTTTAGTTTTAAAGCCACCTTTAGTAGGTTGTTTATGTCTTTTATAATCTGTGATACTATAAATATAATGATAATAAGAAGAATAGATGTAAATATTATCCCGTATACGGTTAGGACTAAGAATTGTCTGTGCTCTTGTCTGTATATCCAAGATATGTTTTTTATAAGGTATATGTTGCCAAGTTCTATACCAGATATATTTATTATAGGTATCTCCATTATAAGGTAATAATCTTCTCCTATGTTTTCCACCTTGTAAGATATTATTTTTGATTTTTTGGAGTATAAAAATATACTAAGTGCGTTGTTGTCTTTATAAGAGTCTACTATATATTTTTTGGTGATAATCTTTCCACCTACGTAGTTGTCCCAAAAACTCTGTTGGTTGTATAGTTTTTTTATAACTCCTGTATGAAGTACTACAATCCAGCTTATGTCTTCTAACCTAGATAGGTAATCTAGGGGTTTGTAAGCGTATACACCCATATACTCACAGTTGTTTGCTATATATTTGTAGATGCCTAAAGAGAGATACTTTCCCAATATTGCATCAGAATTATCTTGTTTGCAATAATCTTCGTTTTTAGCTTTTAATACAATGTCTGGGTTGAAAATACCGTTTTTTAACATATCTTTGTATTCGTCTATCGTGGCTTTGTATATTTTGTATGTGTCGTAATATTCTTTCATGACTCTAGCGTCTATTTCTTTCTTTGTTATAACCTTGTTACCTATTACTACGGCTAAATATGAAATCAGCGATATAACGCTTATGTACAGGGTGATTTTTCTAACGAGGCTCATTAAGGTTAAAGTATATGTTGGAGAGGTCTTGGTTTATAGTGGTGTATTCTCCGTATACAACTTTTATTATATTGCCCTGAGGGTCTAAAAGGTAAGAAGTTGGAAGACCTGTTATGTTGAACTTTGAACCAAGCCCAGGACTATGCATTGCTATGTCAAATGTATAATGCTTGTCTTTTAAAAAAGACATCAAGGCGTTTTCGTTGTCATCCATGCTTATAGCAAGAATTCTGAATCCATAGGGGGAGAATTTTTGATAGGCTTGTTCAAACAAAGGTAGTTCTGCTTTGCAAGGCGGACACCAGGAAGCAAAAAAGTTTACCAAAGTATAATGTCCTTTAAAGTTGTTTATGCTTACCACCTTGTTTGCGGGCATACCATTTTCGTATACTAACCTTACGCTAAACTGAGGCATCGGGCTTGGTTTTTGATAAGATATCGCCTGGGCTGAATCTTTGTCGTAAAACCCATAATAAGCTGCCACTATAAAAAGAACAAGCGCCAGTATGTATGCTATATTTTTCTTCATATTAAATCTTTAAAGAAATTCATAATCTTTTGCAAAAGGCTGGTGTTTCTTGATGGAATTTGTCTTTGTATGGGTCTTTGCGGCGCTGTATAGCTTATATCTTTCATATTTTGAGCTATCTTTATTATACCGCATACGCATGCGTAAGAAGGATCTTGTAGCTTTTCTTTTAGGCCAGTTATATTTAGGGGATATCCTATTCTTACCGCCATATCAAGGTAGTGCTCTGCAAAATCCTTTATACCATTTAGTTTTGCTGTACCCCCTGTTATGACGGCACCTGCGTTGATATTTTCAAGTTTTACATTTGAGCTGTTTATTTTTTCTACTATTTTATCCATTAGCTCTTCTAACCTTATTTGTATAACTTCTGCCAATTGTCTTCTTGGAACCATCGCCTCTTTATCTTCTCCGCGTGGTTTTATCTTTACCTTTTCTATCTCGTCCACAAGCTCTATAAAAGCTACACCGCTTTCAAGTTTTATACGTTCAGCTTCTTCTGTAGATATTTTCATAAAATGAGCCAAATCCCTTGTGATATTGTATCCTCCAATGGGTACTGTACCTGATACCGCTGGCTGACCGTTGTTGTATAAAACAAAGTTTGTAACAGAGTGACCTATGTCTATAAGTAAAACACCCTCTAACTTTTCCTCTTCTGTAAGAGAAGATTCTGCTGATGCTAACCCAGCGAACACTCTGCCAAAAAGTTTATATCCAGCAACGCTTACGGTTCTTTCTACGTTTCTTAAAAGCGAAACACCTGCTTTTATAATATGCACATCGCATTCTAGTCTAGAACCTGCGAGGCCTATGGGATCCAATATGCCTTCTTGGTCATCTAGTATGAAATTCCTTGGTATTGTATGTAGTATATCGTAAGATTCTTCTTTGGCTTTTGCCACAGCCCTTTCTAAAAGCCTATCAACTATTTGCTCGTCTACATCAGAAGGTTGTGGCGATATGCTTATGGTATCTCTTTCGTTTTGGCTTTTAATATGTACTCCCGATATTGATATAAAAACGCCATCTATCCTATGCCCTGACATTTCTTCGGCTTCTTTTAAAGCTTTTTGTATGGCTTTTGAAGCCGAATCAAGTTTTGTCACAGAACCTTTATCTATACCTTGAGACTTAGCCTCGCCTATTCCCACTATATGTGTATCTCCGTAGTTGTCTATCTCTGCCACCAAAGCTACTATTTTGCTTGTACCTATATCTAATCCAACTATAGATTTCACGTTTTTATCCTCTTAAATATTTTTCTTTCCATATCATATATTATATAAAAAATAATTGTAATTTGTAAAATATTTAATCATTCTTCTTCGAGTCTTATTAAAATAGGTTTTCCTTTTACCACGGAAAGTTCTTCTATATCTTTTAAAGCTGTTTTTATATCTTTTTCATACGCTTTGTGGGTCAATATCACAAGTGGGACTACCAAACTGTTTTCTTTTTTTGCCACTTTGCATACCATCTCCTTTTGCAACACAGATGCTATGCTTATACCGTATTTTGCAAATACGTTTGCAATAGATGCCAATACACCTATTTTATCTTCTACCTCAAATCTAATATAGTATCTTGTATTAAAATTTTTGTTTAGTTTAAGGTTTTTATCGGTATTAAAAGCTTGAAAACGTTTTTGAGTATTTTTTGCTATATCTATGATATCTGATACTACTGCAGAAGCGGTCGGTTTTGAGCCAGCACCTTTTCCATACAACATGCTCTTGCCTACAAAATCCCCCTCTATTAAAATAGCGTTGTATACACCGGAGACTTTAGCCAGTTGCTCTTGATGGTTTATAAAAGTTGGATGTACTCTCACTTCAAGTTCACCGTCTACAGCTTTTGCTATAGCCAAAAGTTTTATAGTGTATCCAAGCTCCTTACCAAGTTCCACATCAAGAAGGTCTATGTTTGATATACCCTCTATGTATATATCGTTAAAGTCTATATAACCACCGTAAGCAATAGAGCTCAATATCGCTATTTTGTGAGCTGCGTCTATACCCTCTATATCAAAAGTGGGGTCTTGCTCGGCATATCCTAGTGCTTTAGCTTCTTTGAGAGCTTCTTCAAAGCTTTTGCCCTCATCTAGCATGCTTGTTAAAATGTAGTTTGTAGTGCCGTTTAATATGCCGTGTATATAATTTATTTTGTTGGCTACCAAACCTTCTTTTAAAGCTTTTATGATGGGTATTCCACCACCCACAGATGCTTCAAATTCTATACTTACATTGTGCTCTTTGGCTTTTTCAAAGATTTCTTTTCCATGTGTGGCTATAAGATGTTTGTTGGCGCTTACAACATGCTTTTTATTTTCTATGGCTTTTTCTATGAGCTCTTTTGCGAAGCCAACCCCACCTATTAATTCTACAACTATATCCGATCTATCTAAAAATTCTTTCAACGAGCTTACTTTCAAAGAATCATCTATCTTGAAAGACCTTTCTCTTTGCCAATCTTTATCTAAAACGGCGCTTAGCTC
Source organism: Hydrogenobaculum sp. (assembly GCF_049967395.1). NCBI lineage: Bacteria > Pseudomonadati > Aquificota > Aquificia > Aquificales > Aquificaceae > Hydrogenobaculum > Hydrogenobaculum sp. The sequence continues at coordinate 13,805 of NZ_JBMFST010000022.1, forward strand.
AAGCTCCAAGCCTGTTTTCTCTTTTATGAGGTTTTTATGGGTGATAAGAAGCTCTGCTACGCCGGTACCAACAGTACCATAACCTGCTATACCTATTCTATACATACATACATTATATCATGTAAAATTTTTCATTTTAGGTTATAATATCTAATAAGGATGAACAAAAAAGATAATTTGATTGTTTTAGAAGATGGAGTAAAGGTTATTTTAGCGCCAGCGAAGGTAAATTTTGGGCTTTGGGTAAAAGGCAAGAGGGCAGACGGATATCACGATATATTTAGTATAATCCATACAATAGATTTGTACGATAGAATATATATAGAGCCTCATTATACCTTAGAAGTGCTAAGCGTTGGTCCTTTTTCTAAAAATCTAAAAGATAACATAGTCTACGAAGGGGTTTTAGAATTCTCAAGGTTAACTGGTCAAAATTTTGATTATAAAATAGTAATTGAGAAAAACATACCCATAGGTGCTGGGTTGGGTGGTGCTAGTTCTGATTTGGCAGCCGTTGTAAGCTATTTAAACGAAGAACTTGAAAGCCCCATGAACGAACAAGAGCTTGTAGAGTTTCTATCTTCTTTTAGCAAAGATGCACCATTTTTCTTAAAGGGTGGATGTGCTTTGGTTTACGGCACTGGCGACCAAGTGAAAGCTTTGGAGCCTATTTCCAGAGAAATAACAATAGTGTATCCAAATGTAGAAGCTTCTACTTCTAAAGTTTACGGCGCTTTTGTAAAACAAACTGAAGAAGAATTATCGTTGGAAGATATTTTAAAGCTTTTAGAAGAAAACGATATAGAAAATATTATAGAAAATCACTTGCAAGAAACCGCTATTGAAATATACAAAGAAATAGGAGAGCTTGTAAGATTTTTGGAAAGCGTTGGATATAAGCCGTATATGTCTGGGAGTGGTTCAAGCGTTTATGTGTTTGGTAAACTAAGCGATACAGTTAAGATTGCTTTAGAGTCGAGGGGTTGGTACGTATACGAATGCAAAACCATATAATAGAAGAAATATTTGACATTGGCGATATAGACGAAAGGTTTTACGCCATAGTGGGAAGGGCGGATGAAAACCTTAAAAAGTTTGCGGAGCTTTTTGAAATAAAAATAGTGGCAAGAGGACAAGAACTACATATAAAAGGCGAACCTTCTAAGGTTGAAAACTTTGTAGAGTTTCTAAACTATATAACGAAAGAATATGCCAAATCTCCTTTGTCTTCTAAAGATGTTTTAAATATGGCCATATCTTATACTCATAAAGAAGAAGACGAAGATGAAAAAGAATCCAAAGAAGAATACGAGACAATACTGATTACGCATCGTAAAAAAGCCATAACTCCAAAGACGAAAAATCAATATTTGTATGTAAATTCTATAAAACAAAATGACATTGTGTTTGGAATAGGCCCTGCTGGTACTGGCAAAACCTATCTTGCCATGGCAATGGCTGTATCTTATCTAAAAGCTCAAAAGATAAACAAAATAATTCTCACAAGGCCTGCCGTAGAAGCTGGAGAAAAACTTGGGTTTTTGCCGGGGTCAATAGCTGAAAAGGTGGATCCTTACCTTAGACCTCTTTACGATGCCCTTTTTGATATGATAGATTACGAAAAGTCCGCTTATTTGTTGGAAAAGAACGTTATAGAGATTGCGCCCCTTGCATTTATGAGGGGTAGAACCCTTAACGACGCTTTTATCATACTTGATGAAGCACAAAACTCCACAAAAGAACAAATGAAGATGTTTCTTACAAGAATTGGCTTTGGTTCGAAAGTTGTGATAACCGGAGATATGACACAGGTGGATTTGCCAAAAAAAGAACAATCTGGGCTTAGAGAAGCAATTCATGTGCTTAAGAATATAAAGGGCATAGATTTTGTGTTTTTTGATGAGAAAGATGTAGTAAGGCATCCTATAGTCCAAAAGATTGTCAAAGCCTACGAAGCTTATGAACAAAATCAATCTAAAGACCTACAAGAAGCTTAACATACCTAAAGAGTTAAAATACCTTTTGAAGAAAAGAGCAGGCAATACGTTGAAGTTTTTCGGTTTTAAAAACTCAATACTTGATATTTACATTACAAACGATGAGGAGATAAAGTATTTAAACTCTACTTACCGACAAAAAGATAAACCTACAGATGTCTTGTCTTTTAATATAAATGAAAACATCGGAGATGTTTATTACCTCGGTGAAATAGTAATATCTTACGAGACCGCTTTGAAACAAGCTATAGAGTATAACGTTTCCTTAGAGCAAGAGTTGACGAGGCTTCTTGTGCACGGTATTGTGCATTTGATGGGATATGATCATGAGCGTTCTAAAAAAGACCATAAAGCGTTTTTTGAAAAGCAAGAGAGCGCTTTAGCTATGTTTAATTAATCTGTTGAAAAAGCCTTTATCTCTTCAAGGGCTTTTTGGATATCTTTGTTTTCTGTCTCCCATATGAAAACTCCGTATTTGTGAAGTATCCATTTTGCTCTGTTGCTCTTTGGATGGTTTGTAGCTATCACAAAGTCAGATTTTACTTGGGCTATATCTGTGGCGGTTATGTCTTCTTTTTTTTCCTTATCGTCTTTAGCTTTTAATACGAATGTTAATATAAAATTGTCGTAAATATGAATCATATCTACATTTTTAAAATCTGAAACCGCATTTTGAGATGTCAAGACTGCTATCCTTGTATTTTCTGGACTTTCATCTGGTTCGTAGTGTATGAAAACCATTTCTGTTTGAGGAAAAATTTTTGTAATAGCCTCTTCTATATCATCTACGATGGCGTGAGATTTGTTGAAATTGTGAGATTTTATTGAGATGGCAGCATCTATGAAGATTTTGTCCCCAGATTTTCTTACCAACAACCTTTTTATGGATTTTACCCGGGGGTCTTGCAGTATTATGTCTTTTATATGCTCTATCATTTTTGAGTCCACCGAAGCATCCAATATTACAAAGATTTGCTCTTTCAGTATATGAAAACCCGTATAAACTATAAGAAGTATTATTATGCTTGCAAATATTTTATCTAAATTTATATGAAACTCCAGCGATAAGAAGTTTAGCGTTATAACGAAAGAGCCAAATCCATCCACCAACATGTGCTCGCTATCCGCCATCAGAGCTGGAGAGTTGTGTTTTTTGGCGGCTACTCTTTCTAATGCTGAAAAGCCAAAGGTTATAACCATTGATACGATACCTACGCCTAAGCCCCACAATATGTATTGTCTGTCTATTTTATAATGACCGAAAAGCACATCCATAAACATATCGTAGGCGGCAAAAAATAGAAAAAACGATATGAACATCGCGCCTATGTTCTCTAGTTTATAAAGTCCATACGGAAACTTTTCGTGTTTTTTTTCGGATACGTATATAGAGATAAAACCTATGAAGGAAGCTAAACTATCAGATAAAGAGTGTATGCCCTCTGCTTTAAGTGCTACGCTTTTAGATAAAAACCCCACTCCCAGCTTTACAATAGCCAGTAGAAGCATCAAAAAGATTGATATTATACTCCAGTGATACTTTTTCATCTATTTAATTTTACTAAATTTTGCCAAAGTCTATCTTATCTATTAAATGGGCATACTTTTCCTTGGTAAGAGTCCATCTTTTCAAGCTCTTGCTCTATTTTTTCCCTCACTTCCAGCTTTCTAGTAAAGGTGCAGTAATCTGGAGCTATCAACCTATCTGGTTCTACCTCACCTGTTAACCTATGTATGACCATAGTCTGTGGAAGTATCTCTATTATCCTTGCGGCTCTATATGCATACTCTTCTAACGTTAAAAGCCTGAAAGGGTTCTCCAAATAGTCTTTTGCCATTCTTGTATTTTTGATGATGTGAAGCGGATGTATTTTAACACCGTCTACGTTTAAAGCGGCTATTAACTTTGCAGTTTCTAAGTTGTCTTCTAAGTCTTCTTGGGGAAAGCCTACTATAAGGTGGGCGCATATGTTTATGCCTTTGTAATTTCTTGTTCTTAAAACAGCATCTACAAAATCTGAAGTCCCGTGCGCTCTATTTATCCACCTTAATGTGCTGAAGTGAGAGCTTTGAAGGCCGTACTCTACCCATACATCCAATTTGTCTGTATAGGTTTGTATAAGCTCCAATACGTTTTCTGGTACGCAGTCTGGTCTTGTGCCAATGTCTATACCCACAACATTTTCAAATTCCAGCGCTACGTCGTATACAGATTTTAAAAACTCTAAATCTCCATATGTGTTTGAATAAGATTGATAGTATATGTAAAAGTATATATTATCGCCGTACCGTCTTTTTGCTTGTGCTATACCTGCAGATATTTGCTCTCTTAAGTCCATTAAAGGTGATATGTGGGCTGGCCTTGTGCCGGTAAGGCAGTAGGTGCATCCGCCGGTGGCTTTTGTCCCATCTATATTAGGACATGTAAAGGGAAGGGCTACCGTTATCTTTTGTACCCTTCTTCCATACTTTTGCTTTAAATAATCTTTTAATGTATAAATTCTAGAAGAAGTCGCCAACATGAATAAAAATATATATACTTTTTCTATTTTTTCACTAACAAAACGCACCTTTGCAACTTTTTGTTAGCTTTTGCTTAAATCTTTTATTTTGTAAAAGCCCAATATAAAAAGACAAAATAAGCTAAATGCATTTGCAAATATAAGGGCTAATGAGTTTTCTATGATACCGTACAAAAGCCATAGGCTTATACCAACCGTCATTATGAGTAAGAAAAGCCCAGATAAACCCTCTGCGGTTTTATGCTTTATCACCGTATAAATCTGAGGAATATAGCCAGACGTGGTTAAGACACCAGCTACAAACCCTATTAACTCTACAAAATCTTTTTTCATAAAAGTTTCTCTGCTTTTGCTATAACGTCTTGATAATTTATATTAAGGCAAGCGTTGTCTTTTCTTTTACAGATTTTAGATCCGCAGTACTGGCAATCCAAGTTTAAGCTTACGAAATCCTGTAAAGAAGATATCTTCCACATAGGATAAGCTCCTAAAAGTACCAAAGAAGGAACGTTTAGAAACGTGGCAAGATGATAGCTAAACGTCTCGCAAGATATAATGGCTTTGGCATCTTTTAAGATGCTAGCGTAAGTATGAACATCTGTAGATATATAGTTTGCAAAGTCAAGCCTTTTTGTTATGTAAAACTCTTCAGATTTTGGATAAGCAAATACAACCTCATAGCCTTTAGAATGTATAAACTTAGCCACTTCGTTGAATACGTCTATGTTTGGTACTTTTGTGGGCACGGGGGCTGTAGGAGATATTACCACATAGTTTTTACCCTTCAAAGGGTTTTCTTTGAAAATCCAAAAATAGGGTTCTATATGTATCTCTTGGCCTAAAATAGGGGTCAATATTTGAAGAGTATTTTTAATCTCGTCTATTTTTGGCTTAAAAGGTGTAAGTTTGTTGTATATGAAAGATAAGAACTTTTCTTTGTTTTTCTTGTAAAGGGCTACTTTGTGTTCAGCTTTTAGTATAAAACTATAAAAGTAAGAACTTCCCTTAAAGGAAGTATCCACTAAAAAATCGTATCTTTTGTTAAAAGAAGCAAGCTTATCATCCATAAAATCTATATAGCGGTTTTTTTGGAAAAGCTCTAAACCTTGTTTTGTAGTAAAAACCTCCACAACGGCGTTTTTGTTTTGAAGTTTTACAGCTTTAAATAGCAAAGCGTTGTAAAGAAGGTCTCCGTAGCTTTTGTGAAGCGCTAAAAACAAGATTCTCATGTATGTTTTAGGGCAAAAGCGTATGCTCCTAGTATACCAGCGTCGTTTCCAAGTTTCGAGAGTTCTATATTGATGTTTTCAACGCTTGGATTTATGGCTAGTGAGATAGCTTTACTTTTTATCTCTTCAAACAAGAAATCAAAACCCATCATAACACCGCCCCCAAGTACTATCTTGCAAGGATTTAGCATGTTTATCAAGCTAGCTAACCCATAAGACATATACAAAACAAACCTATCAAAAACCTTTTTTGCAACTTTTGACTCTTTATCGCTGGCCAAATCTTTTAGGCTTTTATTATAACCTAATTTTTTTAGATACTTTTCTAAAGATAAACCCCCAGCGTAAGCTTCAAAGCAACCTCTTTTACCGCAGGTGCATTTAAGTCCGTTTGGTTTTAATTTTATATGTCCTATCTCACCTAAATTTGAATCACAGCCAAATCTTAACTCTTTGTCTATTATTACTCCGCCTCCTATACCTGTGCCCACGAAAATACAGGCTCCGTTTTCTACACCTCTTAATCCACCGTATACGTATTCTCCATAGGTTATAGCCCTAACGTCGTTTATTAAAACAATTCGTCTTTTTAATCTATTTTGCACAAGCTCTACAAAGTTTATATTCTTCCAACCGAGGTTTGGTGCATGTTTTAAGATACCTTTTTTCATATCTACTTGACCAGCTATTGCTATGGAAAGTGTATCTATATTCTTATAAGAAGATGTTATTTCTTCTAAAAGCTTTAAAAACTCTTCAAAATTTTTTGGTGTTTCAAAATCGCTTTTGTCTTCCAGCTTGTCGTTTTTTACAACTCCAGATTTTATATGAGTAGCCCCTACGTCCAAAGCTAATATCATGTTAAAAATTAAAAATGTCAAAATTTTGATTTACTATAGGAGCTTCCTCTTTATACATTTCTTTGTCCCAAAAACCTTCCTGAGAACATCCTATACAGCCGTGTCCAGATTTTACAGGAAAAGAAAGACCGTTGTACCATCCCAAAGAACTGCAGGCGTTGTAAGTGCTTGGACCTTTGCAACCAAGTTTGTAAAGACAATGCCCAGACTTTGCTCCTTCATCATCAAAGCTTTCAGCAAATTTGCCAGCGTTGTAAAAACTCTTTCTATAACAACTATCGTGAATTGTCATACCGTAAAACATCTTAGGCCTTAACTTGCTATCAAGAGGTGGTAAATCATCTTTTAAAAGCATATATAATATAACACCGGCCATTATCTCTGGTATAGGTGGGCATCCCGGTACTTTCACAATGGGTTTATCTTTTATGACCTTATCTATAGAGTAAGATTTTGTAGGGTTTGGATTTGCCGCTTGTACACAACCAAATGATGCACAAGAGCCCCAAGCTATTACAACTTTTGCGTATCTGGCTGCTTCTAAAAGCTCTTCGTTGAAAGGCCTTCCTCCCACCATACAACAGGCGCCGTCTTCAAATTCCGTTATACTTCCTTCTACAGCCAATATATAGTTTCCTTTGTATTTCTCTATTATTTTGCTTTTATAGTTTAAAAGATCTTCACCACAGGAAGAGGATATTAAATCATCGTATTCTAAAGATATCAAGGATAATATATCGCCAAAAACCGGCGATGAGCTTCTCATTAAAGATTCAGAACAACATGTGCATTCGAGCCCATGAAACCACAATACCGGTATTCTAGGTTTTTGTTTTAGAGCGTTTATTATGTTGTTTATCTCGTTGGGATTTATTCCAAGAAGCCCACATATTTTTGTAGAAAAACTTATAAATTCTCTATACCTAACCCCTCTTCCCGCTAAAAAACTATAGTATGTTTCCATAAAAAGCTTAAAACGCTAAATTTTTAAAGCTGTATTAAAAGTTGTTTAAACCGTTGTTTTGAGTGTTTTGTACGCTTTGGGTTATCATGTTGTTCATAAAATTGTAAAGGGCCGATTCAAAGGAGTTTATTCCAGTGGTAGCTTGCTGATTCTCTTGTTTTGATTTTTCGGCAGGTGATACTGGCTCTCCCATAAAAAGACCGAACGGCAATAGACCATCTACCATTCCAGCTTGCTGGGCTTTTGGTTGAGATTGTGCGTTGTTTTGCAAAGCGCTTAGATTAAACATAGCGTTTGATATATTCATATTAAAAACCTCCTATTAATAAGGTATGTATTTGGCTTTTAAGAGCTATGATACTTATCATTGTATAAATTAAATTGAGATTTCATATTAAAATTTATGAGGCTAGCTGAAGCTACACAAGATAAAGAGCTGAAAATAAAGGGGTACGTTGTAAAAGGCCACAATGAAAATCCAGGCTGGAAGAGAAAACTTATAAGCATGGGTATAGTGCCCGGGGCTACTGTAAAAATACTTAGAAAAGATGATAGAAATACAATACTAAAAGTCTACAACTCAAGAATATCTATATGCAACTGTCTTGCAGATAAAGTTGAAGTAGAATGAAAAAAATAGAGGTGGCTTTTGTTGGCAATCCAAACGTTGGCAAATCTACCATAATAAACAACATAGCAAAAACTTCTTTAAAAGTTGGCAACTGGCCAGGTGTCACCGTAAGAAAAACAGAAGCTAGCTTGGTGTATAAAGATTACGAATTTCATATAATAGATTTACCAGGTACTTACTCTTTGGACTATACATCAGAAGATGTAGCTGTGACTACTGATTTCCTTTTAAACTCCCCTCCAGATATAATAGTAAACATCATAGAAGCCACAAACTTAGAACGCTCTTTAATATTGACTGCTGAGTTGATAGAGTTGAAAATACCTATGGTGATAGTTCTAAACATGTGGGATGAAGCTTTAAAGCTTGGGATAGATATAAATATAAAAAAGATGTCAGAGCTAATAGGCGTTGATGTGATAAGTGCCATAGGTACTAAAGAGGATTTAAAAGATAGACTTTTAGAAAGTTTAATAAACACCTATGAGAAAAAAATTGTTCCAAAACCCTTAAGGTATTCAGATATCACAGAAAAAGCCATAAACGATATTTTATCTTACTGCGCTGTGCCACCCAATAAAAATATACCTCCTAGATTTTTTGCGATTAAGATGTTGGAACGTATCATACCATGCGATTGTTGCAACGAAATCATATTAAAACTCGAAAACGATTTGAAAGAAAATATTTACGATATACTTAAAAAAGATGTATACGGTGTTGCTCACTTTATAAGCTCAAGCGTCGTAAAAAGAAGCTTTAAAGATGAGATAGAGTTAACGGAAATTCTTGATAAGTTTGCTCTTCATCCCTTTTTTGGGCTTTTAATATTTGTAGTGATAATGTATCTGATGTTTAAACTATCTTTTGATGTTAGCTATCCTATATCAAACTGGATAGGAAATTTTGAAAGTTCATTCTTACATCCTTTAGTTTACAAACTTTTTCCAGAAGCCCCATACATAGTAAAAAGCTTTGTTTCAGGAGCTGTATTAGATGGGGTTGGCTTTGTTGTAAGCTTTGCTCCTTTGGTGGGGGCTTTGTTTTTTGGCCTTTCCTTGCTTGAGTTATCTGGTTATCTTCCCAGAGTGCCTATCATTTTTGATAGATTTGTGTCCAAGTTCGGCATAGATGGTAGGGGTATACTTCCTTTTATGCTTGGCTTTGGCTGTAACGTCCCAGCCATTATGGCGCTCAAAATATTAGAGGATAGGCGCTCAAAGCTTATAGTGGCGGCTATGATACCTTTTACCAGTTGCCCAGCTAGGTTTGTGGTGTTTGCTTTTTTGGGAGCCATATTTTTTAAAAATCCCGCTCCTATAATCTTATTTTTATACCTTCTTGGTATATTTTTTAGCATACTAACGGCTATAGCTATGAATAAAATACTTCCTAAAACCGATAATTTACCAATGATACTTGAACTCCCTCCTTATAGAAGACCACCGTTGAAGATAGTGCTAAACATAGCCTTTGTGGAACTAAAGGGTTTTCTAAAAAGAGCTGGTACTTTCATATTTGCGTCCACCGTAGTGGTTTGGGCTTTTCTAAACATACCACCGAATGCAAACATAAAAGATACTGTGGCTGGAAGGATAGGTAGCGCCTTAGTTTACGTTTTTAAACCAATAGGCATAGAAGATTGGAGAGCTACAACATCGTTGGTACCGG
>NZ_JBMFST010000023.1:0-22816 GCF_049967395.1 Hydrogenobaculum sp.
AATATGAATATTCCAGAAGCTGTACGTACCCACCAGAATGGTTTGCCGAGATTTACAGAGTCTATAAAAGGTACTTGAGCTATCCAAGCAAAACCTTCTGCTATACCTGCCACTCCTAAGTCTACAAACATCACTTCAGTTCCTATCAACATAAACCAAAAAGCCATTTCTGATAGGGGTCTTGAATAAGTGTATTTTAAACCGTACATTCTTGGTACTATGTGTTCATACATTCCTAAAAGCCAAAAACCAAACGTACCAAACATTATAAGGTGAGCATGCCCTGTTACCCAGTCTGTAAAGTGTATGACTTTTTGAGTGGTTAATAGCACTTGTATGGAACATTGGAAACAAGTTATCCAATAATCTATCATACCAACATAAAACCATCTTAAAGCCACGTCTTCTTTCATGGCACCATAAGAACCTCTTAAGGTCATCATGAAGTTAACAAGTACCGTAGTAACAACTATTTCTATGGCTATTGTGGCAAATACAGCAGCATATTGAGCAAACATTGGTATCGGGGACCATAAATAGTGGTGAACACCTTGAGCAGGGTAGAAGAAAGCCAACCCCCAAAAACCTAAAAGCCCTAAACCATGAGACCATATTGGTTTTTGAAGAACCCTAGGTACAAAATAGTACATCAAACCCCATCCCATAGGTGTAACATATAGGCCGACAAGGTCGTGTATAAAACTACCGTTGAGAGCTGCACCTGCCGCACCAGGATAGAAAAACACGCTTGGATAGTTACCTAACACGTAAACCATAGGAGTCCATACAAGACCCGCTGTTATATACCATAAGCCAGTATACAAAGGTTTTTCTTTTGAGGCTTTTATTATTGGGACCAAAAACTGCGGTATCACAACAAACAACCATAAGGTTATTGGTACGTCCATTATAAAAGGTGTTTCAGACCACTCAACAGATTGAGGCCCTATCCATCTACTTAGCTCAGGTCCGCCAAGCATTGTACCACCAAAGAACAACAACGATATAACCGTTCCTATACCTGCTACTTGAAGAGCTGCCCACAACAACCATCCGTAAGCCCTATTCCAAACTGGATGGCCTGTCATACGTGGCACTGCCCAATATAGAGCACCAGTTATGCAGTTAGCTAAAAATCCGTAGGCTGCAACGTTTGTATGGTTAAATCTTAACCTCACCGGTGACATATATGGGTCTACTATGTGAATATTTAGAAACGTCAAAGAATATGTAAGACCAAATATCATCACAAGCAACAATTCTATAAGACCCATAAGCATATGAGCCTTAACCAAATCCGTATAAACCAGCTCTTGTTGCTGCTTCATAGTTTTCCTCCTTACTTTTGGGTTTTACCCATTAAAAATAGTACATAAGATACCAAGTTCCACCTATCGTTGCTAGACAACGATGAAAACGATGGCATACCACCTGTGGTACCTGATAATACACCCATAGTAATAGTTTTGTATATTTCATTTACATCATATACACCGGGAAGTATACCAAGTGTTAAGTTTGCCGGTCTTTCAAGCGGCCTTTCTACACAAGTATTACCTTGCCATTTCTGACATTCCGCAGAAGGATCATGTATAGAAAGGGCAGCCGGGCCATCACCTTGTCCGTTTATACCATGACATGCAGCACAGTTTTGCTCAAACAACACCTTACCTTTCGCTATAGAGTCTGGAGTACCCAAAAATGGAGGAGGCCTTAGCGCTTCCCAATTTTCTGGAGGTGGTTGAGATTCTGCCTTTAGTTTACTCCAATCAGGACAAAATGTCTTGATGTACTCTACTACATCAATTAGTTCTTGGTCGCTATAATGAGGAAATGCTGGCATTGCCGTAGAGGGTACACCGTTTTTTAATACTCTTAGAAGATCTGCATCAGTAGGAAGCGACGTACCTGGAGTACTCTTGAATTTGTAAAGACATGTGGTAAAGTCTCTTGGTTTTACACGAAAGAACTGAGCAGCGGGACCATCACCTTTCCCGTTTATACCGTGACAGCCACTACATCTTTGATCGTAAATCTGTTTCCCTATTCTTATCATCTCGGCCCTACTGTTAACTGGGTAGCTTTCTACTCTAGCCTGGGATGATTTAGGATTGATATACATTATAAAAGCTGCAAAACCCGTAGATATAGCAGCTGCCGCCACCAATCCAAACCATTTGCCTGACTTTTTGCCAGGACTTTCACGATTCTTAGACCGCTCTTTGTCCATTCCTATCCTCCTTTAGGATAAAACCTATCTTGAAGTCTATTGTAATATCACTATTATTTCATTTCAATGATTTAACATCATTATAATGTAGTAAGTGAATAATTACATTTTACAAAATATTTTTATAATTTAAAGTTTTTGTAAAACAGACGCCATTTTGGACAATGCGGAATACTATATATACTTTAATATTGTTAAGTTTTTCTGATTTGCTATCAAGTTCATCAAAGACTCGTAAGCTAGCTGATATTGAGAATAATCTGTTAACACGTTTGGCACATTTGCATCCTGATAGTTTGCAAGCTCTGTATTAGCCACAGTAGTGGTATTTGTGAGAACGTTGTCTTGGGTTTGAATATTTTGAATGTAGCTACCTACTTGAGCGTTTGCATAAGATATTTGGTCTAAAGTTCTTTGAACATTGAATATGTAGCTACCGTTCGGTATTTGGTTGCTATTGAATTGAGAGAAAGCTCCATTTACAACATCTGTAGCAGTAAGAGACTGAGAAGCTAACATCGAACTTATTTCCAAACTGTAAGTACCGTTTTGATTTTGAACAAAATCTGCATAGGCGGCTCCGTTTGAAGCTTTATTTATAAGGTTCGCTACATCTATTAGACTCATATTTGCGGTATAGTTTATCGGTATTGTGCTTGAGCTAATTCTTATTTCCAGTGTTCCATTTACTCCGATAGGCGACGTGAGGCTATTAAAGCTTTGAGATGATATAACCATATTTGCCCCAAGCTCGTTGTCTATGGTTGGAAGTCCCAAGCTAAGTCTATCAGCCGTTTGTTTTAATACAGAAAAAACGCTTTCTTGTTTAAAAGAAGAAGATACGTATTGATTTAAATCTATTATATTTAAAGGCTTTGCCACATCTTTTCCAGCAATCTCCAATGAAAATGTCGAGTTTGAGTTTTGTCTTATAAAAGCCTGCAAAGTGCCACTGTAAACGTTGTTTATATAATTTGATAACTCTAATATATTTGAAGGAGTTTGGTCTAATTTATATAAAGAGTTGCTATCATAAAGAGAATAGGTAGCAGATGGATTATTTGTAGAAGGCGATATCTCTATTCCATAAGTATTATCTAAATTGTGCAGGATGGACGCTTTAAAATTACCTCCCGTAGATGTGGATATTTTGCTTAACAACGTTGACAACGTATCCGTGCTTGAATAAGAAATGTTGTAAACATTTGTAGCAGAAGCTGTAACCACACTAAGAGATATTGTGCCAGATACCCCAAGAGATGCATTTGTAGAAGAAAGTCCAGCGTTCCAGTCCCATTCGTAGGGTGTATTGTTATAGTTTATCTGATACACATTAGTGCCATAGTGTATTATAAGTTCACCGGGCCCAGAAAAACTTTGTGTATAAGAGTTATACGAGGTTGAAGTGGTTTGTATATTAAGTCCAAAAACGTTTTGACCGTTTAGATATGTAGGCACTTGATAAGAGTTTGATATTTGTGTATAAAAATCTGTAGTAGAGGCTTGGTAAGAAAAGTCAGCGGCAAAAGGCTGTATAGACAACGAAGAGCCACCAAACAAATAATTGTCCCCAAATTTTTCATTGGCTTTTGATAACGTAAGATTCAATATAGAATAAATGCTTTGGCCCATATTTACAAGTTGCGTAGAATTGTACGTAGCTTCATTAGCAGCTGCTACAACATCTGTATTTACTGTTTGAAGATAATCATAAAGATTACCAAGCACAGAGGTAGTAGTAGTAAGTACATTGCTTGCCGAAAAAGCGTTTTGCGAGTACGTTGACAAAAGCACTATTTCTTTTTTTAGATTTATAACCTGCTGAGTATCGCCCGGATTTTGGCCTATGTTTAAAAGCTTATATCCAGTAGAGGCCTCTTCTATAGTATCTTGAAGGTTATTTAACACCACACTATCTTGAGATTTGTAAAAGTTGTAAAGACTCAAATCCGGTATTGCTCCAGACATAGCATTAACCTCCGTTTACCATGTTGAGCGTGGTTTGCATCAAGTTGTTTAGTATACCTACTATACTTGCAGAAGCTTGATAGTCTTGCTGTAAGTTTTGCAACGTTATATACTGCTGGTCTAGAGATACACCTTGCACTTGGGCAACTTGAGAGCTTATAGAGTTTACTAAAGAGCTCATACTGCTATAGCTTGTTTGTAAAACATTAACCGTAGATGCTACAGACCCTATAAGCGTTTGATATAAGCTTTTCGAGGAAGCCCACCAACTGTTGGAATAATAAGAAAAGTTAGAAGCAGAGTTTGGGTCTACGTTTTGCAATATTGCGCCAAGGCTCGGATTAACAGATATACTAGAAGCATCTATACCTTCAAAAACCATCTCGCTTTTATAAACGTTGCCACCACCCATTAAAAAGTTTGAAGATGAGTCTGTAAGCGTATAATTAGATGGATTTGAAGAGTTTATAGCAAGAGAATATGTCCCATCAGGGTTTGAAACAACACTGGCGCTAAAAAGACCCACCAAAGCTGGGTTTGAATCTATCAAGGATGTTAAAGAATTTAAAGAATATTGCCCGTAGTTTGTTATTGAATATAAAGCAACGTTACCGTTGTAGAATGTAAGCGTAGCGTTTTGCCCTATCCCATAAGAAGATAAAGATACCGTATTGCTTGTAACGTTTTTGCTAAACGCATAAGTGTTTTTAGAGTCTTGAATACCGTATTTTGATTGATTCAAAGAAGCTATATGTAAGGAATAAAGACTCGTGAAACTGCTTCCGCTATCTACTATGTTGTATTCGTTTGGATTTTTTATTTGGATTCTAAGATGATAAAGTCCGTCTTGTTCTTTCACTATGCTTGCGCTGAAAAGCGTTGCGGATGGAATTTGAGATAGCTCGTTGGCTATTTGTACCAAGCTTTGGTTTGTATATGTGATACTAAAAAGCGCAGTAGTGTTGTTTCTAAAAGTAAGCACACCTGTTTGAGAAATTGTATCTGTAGAAGACGACAATCCAACAGGCATATCTACAAACGGCGAAGATACTATATTTGCATAATATTTTCCTTGCAGTGCCGGGCTATTGTTTATTGCATTTACGATTTGATCCAAAGACATATCTGTGTAATTTAAACTTGCGTATGTACCAGAACTGGAATTGTCTACAAACGAAAGTACACCAGCAGGCCCACTCCCGCTATTAAATATTATATTGGATGAAGAATCTACTATGTTGTAAACGTTTGTTAAAGAACCTGCAGTGTTGCTGTAAGCGGGCGTTATCTGTAAGTAGTAATTCCCAGAAGGGTCTAAAGATACATTTGCTTTAAACATCCCACTGGCGTTTATTGAATCTGAAAGTTGCACAAGATTTAAAGCGCCGTAGTTTGATATAGTATAGCTTGGTGTAGTGCCAGTGTAAAATGTTAAACTACCGTTTGATATTCCTAAAGATGAAAGAGTAGCCGCTGTCGATGAGACATGATTTGGAGGGAAGCTCCATACTTCTCCTTGATTTCCTATAGGTGAATCCGTATTTGTAAGGTTTTGTACCAAGTAATAATTTGAGCCGCTCTGTACAGGAATCTTCGTGTTCATTATTGCGTTTGCAGCTACATTGTCTTGCTCTACTTTATATGTATTTACATCGTACGAGAAATCTATCATCGCTTTCAACTCTCCGCCCTGTACATAGTTTGTGATGTCTATGGCTTGATTGTTGTTGTTTAACCACTCTATTGTTTGGTAAGGTGAGTTGCCAGAACTTCCAAGCGCTAGCTTCCAATAATTAGTACCGTCTACCAATGTAAAACCGCCGTTTATGGAGATATGCACTCTTCCAATGGAATCTTCTTGGACATTTACGCTTATAAGCTTTGAAAGCTGTGATATATATGCATCTCTTTGATCCAAGAGCTCTTTGTAGTCATGAGCATTTGAATATGTAAGCGCATACGAAGTGGTAATTTGTTGATTAAGATTTGCTAAGTTTTTTATAAGCGTGTTTATCTGATTTAAATATTGTAAAGAATCTGTGGGGACTTGGTACGCTAAATTGTTGATAGTAGAGGCGTTTGAATTTAAATTCTGAACAAAATTGCTTGCCGTGGTAAGTACTTGGTTTTGATATCCTACATTTGATGTGTCAGTAAAAAGCTGTGTAAAAGCGCTAAAAAAAGCGTCATCGTATGATGTGGAAGAAGAATTAGGACCAACAACGTTAAATATATTTTGCACTTGCTTGTTGTATTGTAATCTTGTATTGAAATAGTCTAAGCTTGAACTTTTGTTTTGTAAAAGCTGGAAAAAGTAAAGGTTTTGAATTCTTTTTATATCCTGCATGCTTACACCAACAGGATAAGTATCTTGTATTATCGGGACCTCTTGTGCATAGTTTGAATTGCTTGCATTTGTTATGTTTTGTGAGGTTATATCTATAGCTTTCTTGAATATGTTAAGAGCGTTTGTCACTAGATCGTATGAACCAAATCCCATATCAAACCCTAGCCGAAAATCCTTTGGATTTAATGTGGCTTACAATCTCTGATGCGAGCCCGTTTATTATGATATTTAGCTCTAATACAATATTAGATATAAACAACAAATCATCCATGTGTTTTAGTATAGATTCTTCCGGAGATTTTTCAATGATAGTTAAAAGTTCTTGAAGTTTAGAAGATATATTTTGATATTCAAAAGGTCTTTTAAGCGCTTCCTTTATTTCAACTATCAGCGTTTCCATATCTTTTATATCGGTATTTATACTCATGATTTTAATATTAACCCAATATCTATAATAAGCTTTTCCAAAACTTCCACTGGATCGTTAAAATAATATTTTATGCTCATATCGGCTTTTTGAAGAGCCTTTACAACACTAAAAAGCTTATCTTTATTAACGATACTTAATTGTTTTGATAATATGTTTTTCTGAAACGGATGACTTATATTTAAAATCTTACACGCTTCATCAAAACTCACATTCATCTTAAAAGCCAAATACATATTCATAAATTGTTTTTGCATAAACCCAAGAGTTAACAACGGATGTTGGCCTAACTTTACGCTATCGTAAAAGATAGAGAGCGCTTTATTTACATCCTGTTTTATCAGAGCATCTACGATGGAAAAAGCCTCATCTCTTGGCTCTTTTACAAGGGTTTTTGCAAGTATCTCTTTTGTAATTGGTACAGATTTTGCTAATACAAGCAGCTTGTCTGTTTCATTTTTTAGGTTTAGAGAATCTGTGCCTATGATATTTAACAATTCGTTTATCGTGTCTTGACTTAACTCGACACCTTCTTTTTTGAATTTTTTTTGTATGAGGCTTTTAAGATAATCAGGTTTTTTTTGCTTTGATGTTAATATATTTATATCTCCAAGAATGTTCTGAACAGCTTTTATATCTTTTTCTGTTAGGTCTTCGTACTCTTCAAATATGAGTATGTTTTGGGTTTTTTTTATAAAATCTAAATTTTCTTTTTTCAATTTATTTAAAAGTTCTGTAAAATTCTTTATTATAATAACTGTTTTTCTGTTGAAAATATTTCTAGAAGTGGTTATATTTTTTAAATTCTCATAGTCAAGCTCATCTGCCCAATATGTTTTTACATCAAATTTTTGTTTTATAAGTTGTTCAAAATATTGGATAAAATATATATCTTTTCCATACACAACAGTATGCGTTAAATTGTCTAAACTGTTATCTTTTTTTATATACTCTAAAACATCAAGCATTTTTATAAAATAATAAATTTAGCAAGTTTTTCAATATCGGCTTCATAAGATGTCTATGTACTACCATGTCTACCATGCCCTTTTTGAGCAAAAATTCAGATGTCTGGAAGTCTTCTGGTAGTTGCTGCTTTATAGTTTGTTCTATAACCCTTGCACCTGCAAATCCTATTATCGCTTTAGGTTCTGCAATGATAACGTCACCTAAAAACGCAAAAGATGCCGATACGCCACCAGTGGTAGGGTTTGTAAGCACAGTAATAAAAGGTATTCCATTTTTATGCATAATATCCACCGCTATAGAAGTCTTTGCCATCTGCATCAACGATATTACGCTTTCCTGCATTCTAGCACCGCCAGATGTGA
Source organism: Hydrogenobaculum sp. (assembly GCF_049967395.1). NCBI lineage: Bacteria > Pseudomonadati > Aquificota > Aquificia > Aquificales > Aquificaceae > Hydrogenobaculum > Hydrogenobaculum sp. The sequence continues at coordinate 8,304 of NZ_JBMFST010000023.1, forward strand.
TTACACTTATATGTGGTTTTTTGTCTTGGACTGCTTTTAAAGAAGCTAATTTAAACCTTTCGCCTACCACAGAGCCCATACTTCCACCTATGAAACTAAAATCCATAACACTCAAAATAACGGGGTAATCGGATAATTTTCCATCAAACACCGTAATGGCTTCAGATGTATTTGACGTCTCCTTCAAAGTTTTTAGCCTATCTTTGTATTTTTTTGTATCTTTAAAAGACAAAAAATCCGTAGGCAGTATGTACTCAAAAAGTACGTTATAGTTGTAGTCAAGAAGCATATTTGCCCATAGGTATGGATTCATTTGATGATGATGCCCACACTTAGGGCATACGTAGAAGTTAGTTTCCAGTTCTTGAGCTAGAAGTATGTTTTTACACTCCTCACATTTTGTCCAAAGGTTTTCCTTCTTTTCTTTTTTTCTGAAAAAATCAAGTATTCCCATATCAGATCTCTATATTGTCTATAAGCCTAGTACTTCCTATTCTCACAGCTATAAGTATTCTATCATACTTATTTGGGGTTGTCTTTTCTTCAAGCGTTTCTTTATCCACTATTTTTATATAATCTACAGTGTCCACGTCAAGCACAGCTTTAGCATACTCTATAATCTTATCAGTATCTTTTATACCACTTTCAAAAGCTTCTTTAGCTTTTAGTAAAAAGCTATATATGGAACTTGCCCTTCTTCTTTCATCTTGATTTAGATAGGTGTTTCTTGAACTCATAGCAAGTCCATCCTCTTCTCTTTTTGTAGGAATAGGTATTATATCTATATCTAAATTCAAATCTTTCACAAGTTTTTGTATTATCTTCAGCTGTTGATAATCTTTTTCTCCAAAAAAAGCTTTGTCTGGTTTAACTATATTAAAAAGCTTCACAACAACCGTACACACACCATCAAAATGCCCTGGCCTAAAAGCACCTTCCAAAACATTTGCCAAAGACCCTATGCTTATTGTTGTAGAAAAACCTTCTGGATAAATTGTGTCTACATCGGGTATAAAAACCATATCTACCTTGGCTTCCTCTAAAAGCCCTAAATCCCTTTCTAAGTTTCTTGGATATTTGCCGTAGTCTTCTTTGGGTCCAAACTGTTTGGGATTTACAAAAATACTAACCACAGTGATATCACACATTTCTTTCGAAGCTTTTACCAAAGACATATGCCCTTCGTGTAGATATCCCATGGTGGGTACAAAACCAATTGTTTTAAATTGCTGTTTTATACCTTTAATAAAAGCTCTAACACAATTTATATCTTTACAAACATCCATAGTTTTCATTATACAACAAATCTAATAAGCTCCTTCTTTTTTGAAGACAACTCTAATTGTTTTAAGTATTATCACTATATCAAACCAAAGCGACCAATTTAACACATACCAAGTGTCCAATTTAAGCCTTTCTTCAAAAGAAAGCTCGTTTCTTCCGCTTACTTGCCATAAACCTGTAATACCAGGTTTTGTAAGAAGTATATAATCTTTGTAATCTCCCATATCTTTTTCCTCAGAAGGTAGGTAAGGTCTTGGCCCTACTAAGCTCATATCACCTTTTAAAACGTTGAATATTTGAGGAAGCTCGTCCAGAGAAGTTTTTCGTAAAAACCTACCAACTCTTGTAACTCTAGGATCATACTTTTTTAACTTTTTAAAAGTTTGCCATTCTAACTGAGCATCTTTATTTTCTTTTAAAAAATTTTCCAGTATCTCTTGACTATTTACATACATGGTTCTAAACTTTATGCATTTGAATATTTTGCCATTTTTACCCAGCCTTTCTTGTACAAAAAACACAGGTCCTTCGCTATCTATCTTTATCAAGATTGCAAAGATACTTATAACAAAAACCAATACAGGAAGCATAATCAAAGATAGCAAAATATCAAAAGTCTGCTTTGTGATTTGGTTTAATTTTGAATCCAGGTTGTTCGTAATCTTTATTAAAAAAAGCTGCTCTGTAAAAATATGATACAATTCACTATTTAAAAGCCCTATACCTTTCAAATCAGGTACCACAAACACCTGCTTAATATATCTATGCGCAGTATTTACAAGGTGAGCCAACCCTTCATTATTCAAAGACGGGATAGAAACAATAGCAGCTTCTATATTCTCTTCTTTTAGGTCTTTTATTTTTTCTACTTTCCCTATTATTGGTATCTTGATGCTTTTTACTTCAACAAAACCACTTTTAAAATCATCTAAAAACCCTTTTATTTCATATCCAAGATACCAGTCATCTATAATACCCTTTGCTACACTTTTTCCAGAAGACCCAGCCCCTATTATAACTATCGGGCTTTTCCAAATATCAAGACGGTTTAGCACTTTTTTTCCTATATACCTTAAAACAGACACGGTAAAAATAGCATAAAAACAAAGAAGTATCAAGGTAAGCCTAGACATCTCTAAAGAGATTTTACTAAGAGATAACACCGCAAAGATAAAAACACCTGATAAAAAAACAGCTTTTATTATCTCTTCCACCTCGTACCAAAACGTATATCTTCTTGTATAAAGTTTTTGATACCATAAAAAAAATATAAACACCATAGGCATCCACCAAAAAGATAAAAAATACTCAAAACTAAATGAAAAAATAACATTTTTTATAAACAGCTTTCCCAATATTTTTCTTGTTATATAAGCCAAAAAAAGCGCCGTATAAAAAGCTGCAACATCTATCGATATAAGCAAAAAGATTCTTAAGAACCTTTTCATCAGAGTAAGATACCGCTGGCGTTTGGTCTAAATTGAAGAGCTAAGCTTACATGCTCTGGTTTTATGTATTCTGAATTATTCATATCTGCTACAGTCCTAGATACTTTTAAAAGCCTTGCATAGGATCTTCCAGTGAGGTTTAAGTTTGCTATAGCGCTGCTTAAAACTTTCTTTGCAGACTCGTCCAATATGCAGTACATATCTATTTCTTCTTCGGTCATTTCTGAGTTAAACCTCGTCCTCGAATTTTTGAATCGTCTTTTCATCACATCAAAAGCCCTTAAAACCATATCTTTTAAATCTTTTGAAGATATTTCTTTCTTTCTGTTTATAAGTTCATGCTCTTTTAGAGCTTCTACACTCACAAACAAATCTATCCTATCTAACAAAGGACCGGATATCTTTGACTGATATTGTTTTATTTGGTTCGGTGTGCATTTGCAAGCTTTTAAGTTGCTTTTATAATATCCACAAGGACATGGGTTCATAGCTCCTACCAAAAGAAATGAAGCAGGAAATTTTATACTACCATGCACTCTTGATATAGTAACTTCTTTGTCCTCTAAAGGTTGTCTGAGCGCCTCTAAAACCTTTCTGTTAAATTCAGGCATCTCATCCAAAAACAAAACACCTTTGTGAGCTAAAGATACTGCACCTGGCCTCGGGGTGCTTCCTCCGCCTATCAACGATGCTTCAGATGCGCTTGCATGTGGCGACGCAAAAGGCCTTTGTTTTATAAGCGAGTTTTGTAAAAGCCCTGCTACACTATATATTTTCGATACTTCTAAAGACTCCTCTTCATCTAAGGATGGCATAATGCCTGGTAGTCTTTTTGCCAGCATTGATTTTCCACTGCCTGGGGGCCCTATTAAAAGCATGTTGTGAAAACCAGCCGCCGCTATAGCACAGGCTTTTTTTGCCATACTTTGACCTATTACATCTATCATATCAAGGTAATCTTCTTCTTTTGCTTCTTGTTTGAACTTTATAGGGCTTATAGCTATATCTTGGTTTATGAAGTTTACTAGTTCTGTTATATCTTTAGGAGAATACACGTTTATATCTTCTAAGAAAGAAATCTCGTGAGCGTTTTCTATAGGCACTACCAAATTTTTTATACCTATTTCTTTTAGTGCTAATGCCATAGGAAGCACACCGTTTATTGGTTTTATAACACCGTCCAAAGAAAGCTCTCCTAAAAATGCATAATTCTTTACGTTTTCTCTGTTTATTACATCAAGGTAGCTAAGAATGCCAACCGCTATCGGAAGATCATAAAATGTACCTTGCTTTTTTAGATTAGAAGGCGATAAATTTATTGTTATCCTTTTTGGCGGAAAACCAAATCCTTTATTTATTAGACTTGATCTTACCCTTTCCTTAGATTCTTTTATAGCGGTATCTGGTAGTCCTACTATGTTAAAACTTGGTAACCCATTTGATACGTCTATTTCTACCGTTACCTTTATTCCCTCTATACCAAGAAGCCCACCGCTGGTTATCTCAAAAAACATTTTCTCTTATAGTATCGTCTTCTTCCAAATATTCGCCACTTTGCACCTCTAACATTTCAAGGTCTATAATCCCTGGATTTTCAATATAATGCCATGTTGATTTTGGTACAAAAAAACTTTCGTTTTCATGGAAAAAATATTCTTTATCGGCTATAAAGACTTTAGCTGTGCCTCTTAAGACAATCCAATGCTCTGTTCTATGGTGATGCATTTGCTTAGATATATGTTTTTTGGGTTTTAACAAAAGCTTTCTTATTTTGAAATTTTTACCCTCTTCTAAAAGCACATAATACCCGTAAGGCTTATAAGCTATTAAAGATTCTTCTGCCCTTTTGTCGTTTTTGGCTTTTAGTATATCAACAATTTTTTTAACATCTTGAGAAGCGTTTTTATCTGCTATCAAAGTAGCATCTTCCGTATCAACTATTATTAGGTTTTTTAACCCCAAAGCGCTTACCAATCTTTTATTTGATATTATGAGATTGCTATCAGAGTTTATATTTATACAGTTTTCACCTAAAATAGCGTTGTTGTTCTCATCTTTTTTAAGTTCTTCATACACGGAAAGCCAGGAACCAACATCAGACCATTTTATATCAAGCTTTGCGCATGCACCTTTTTTAGTATACTCCATGACTGCATAATCAAAAGATAAGGCTTTTGCTTTCTTAAAGCTTTCTAGATCCCCTTTTGTCGATATATTATAAAGCGTATTATCTATCTGCTCGAACTCTTCTATAAGTAGCTCTTTACTTGCAAAAAACATCCCGCTGTTCCAAAGATATTCACCGGAATTTATATATTCTTCGGCTAGCTCTTTATTTGGTTTTTCTACAAATTTTTCTATCTCATATATATTGTTTTCGCTTGAAAGAGCATTTCCTAATTTTATATATCCATATCCAGTTTCTGGATATGTGGGCCTTATACCAAAGGTTATTATATGAGTTTTTGTGTATGGATAAGTCTTTTTTATATATTCTTGAAAACGTTCTTTATTTTCAAGTCTATGATCTGATGGTATTATAAGCAAGCTGTTGTTATCTTTTACATGATAAGTGGCCAACGCTATTGCAGGTGCTGTGTTTTTTGGATTGGGCTCTGTGATTATATTTGCTTTTACGCCTATCTCTTCCAAATGGTTTTCCACTATCCAATAATAACTATCAGAGGTTACTATAAGTATCTCTTTTACTATGTCTTTTACTCTTAAAATAGCCTCTTGGAACAAAGAATATTCTGAGAAAAGCCTCAAAAACTGTTTTGGATAGTTGGACCTAGACAAAGGCCAGAGCCTAGTGCCAGATCCCCCGCATAGTATAACAGCGGTAATATCCATGCTGTTTATTTATGTGGTTGACCCTTCTTCATCTAAGTATAAGTCTTCATCGGATATAACGCCGTTCCATCTTGAAAAACCTGGTAATGCCTCTATCCTATACCAAGCAGAACGATACCATATACCTTCTGGGTCTTTTTTCACCGGTGCCAATTCGTAAGCTTTCGTCTCTTTGTGATAATCCCATGTAATATAGTTGTTAAAATCTTGAATTATATCCGTTATCGCCACTCCTATTTCTCCGGTAAGTATTTTTTGAAATTCTCTCCACCTGTATATAGAAGAGTCCCTTAGCGTCAGTCCAAAGTAACCTACAGCTCCTTCATCTTTTAAAAGTGAAATACCTCTTTTTATAAAAGCGCTAAAAGCCGCTATGGTTTCTGGTGGATCTGTGATAAATACATCAAATTTCCCAAGCATCTCTTCTGGAAGAGGCTTTCTCAGATCCCATACAAACGCTTTTGCATTTTTTATACCGAGCCTTTCAAATATTTCGTTGTCAAAATCTATAGAACGTTTATCTATATCTATTATAGTAACGGAGTTTGCCTTTCTTGATAGAGCTATCGCCAACCCTGTCAAATCATCCTCTGCTCCCATCACAACTATATCTTTACCCTGCAAATCTCCCCTTGAATCTATAAACAACACCCTACTAACAGTGGTTTCTGGAGTTACTGAACCTTGATCATAGTCTTGTATAGCCTTTGGCCTGTTTTTCGTCTCTTGTAAAAATGTCCTATAAAGCTCTATATCTAAATAAAATGGTATCCCTCTTCCTTCACAAGCTTGACACCTGTATTCTTTTCTTGGGTGTATATTATATTCTTTGATAAGATCATATCCTTTCTGAGTAAGCCTTATATCTTGATTTTGGTCCACAAACGCATACCCTTCTTCTAAAAGCGTATTCACAATGCCTGCGGCTGCTGGTACCGGTAAATCTGCATAATCTACTATGCTCCAAAAGTTTCCCGTTATCAAAAGCCCAGACAACACCATTTCTATATTCTTCTTATACAACTTTACTCCACCTTTCTCTTTGGCTTTTTCTGCCAATTCTACAAGCTTGTTTGCAGTACTCAAAACATCACCTCCTTAAATTGGTGCTGATATTATACCACAGTTTGATTGAGTTGCGCTTAATTATATAAATTAAGTGTTTATTTCACAGCTAATAATTCAACATAGTATGTAGTTATGTATCGTTCGTCAAAACTGTAAAGTCGTTTTAAATTCTCAGACATACCTCTTAAAATGTTAAAAATCTTATCTCTATTTTTAGCAGGCGTATTCATTCTGTCAAACCAATCTGGTAATATATATTGTCTTTTAAGGTTTTTTGCGTATAAGACTTTAAAGCCTCCATTTTTTAGAATGTCTTGCCACTCCTCTAAAGAGTAAGAATTTACATGAGAAGGGTCTCTCAATTTTTCTATGTTGTTTATAGTAGCTTTAGCTTCTTCTAAATTTAACACCGAGCAATCTAGAATATAAAGCTTACCTCCTTTTTTCAAGACTCTATAAACCTCTTTTATAGCAACTTCTATGTTGTAAAAATGATGAGGTGCAAACCTGCACGTTGCTATATCGAAATAATCATCTTTAAATCCCAAAGAATGGACATCCATATTCATCAGATTTATGTTCTCTATTTTATTTTCTTTTATAAGGAGCTTTGCCTGATTTAGCATATTTTCTACAACATCTATCGCTACAACCTCTTTCACGCGCTTCGATAATTTTACAGCGGTGTGCCCAGCGCCTGTTGCTATATCTAAAGCGATATCAGATTCACTTGGCCCAACTATATTTATCATTCTGTCAAGATCTTCCTTATCTGAAAATACGTTGCTTATTTTATAAGAATGGGCGTTTTCACCAAAGCTTTTTGTCAAATCTTCTTTATTATCCATTTTCATATTATAAGCTAAAAACTATGTTAAAAATGCTATGTTAAAATGTAAATCATTGATATAATGAAGTTTATATTTATATTCTAAATTTATGAGTTTTTTCCAGTTAAAAACAAACTTAAAACCAGCCGGAGATCAACCAAAAGCTATTGATAAGTTGTTATCTAACTTTGAAGCTGGAGCTAAGGCCCAAGTGCTTCTTGGAGCTACTGGAACAGGTAAAACTTTCACCATAGCAAACATTATAGCAAAATACAAAAAACCAACGCTTGTATTGGCTCACAACAAAACATTGGCAGCACAGCTTTACAGAGAGTTTAAAGAACTTTTTCCAAACAACGCTGTAGAGTATTTTATATCCTACTACGATTATTATCAACCTGAGGCTTACATACCAGAGAAAGATCTTTACATAGAAAAAGATTCTTCTATAAACGATATACTTGATAAATACCGTCATAGTGCAACAAAATCCGTTATTGAAAGGGCTGATACAATAGTAGTAGCCTCTGTATCCTGTATATATGGACTTGGTTCTCCAGAACACTATGTAAACATGCGTATTCAGCTTTTAAAAGGACAAAAGTTAGACCCGTTAAAATTATCACGTCAATTGGTGGAGATAGGCTATGAGAGAAACGATTTCTCTTTCAAAAGAGGGACATTTTCCGTAAGAGGTGGGGATTCCATTGAGATAGTGCCTTCTCACGCCGATGATATTGTTATACGCATAGAGTTTTGGGACAATGAAATAGATTCCATAAAAGAGCTTGATTTGTTAAATAGGCATGTTGTAAGAGAAACAGATTATACAGTTTTATTTCCAGCTACCCACTACGTAGCTCCAAAACCAGCCCTTATGGAAGCTATAGAAAAGATAGAAAAAGACCTAAAAGCGAGAGTTGACTACTTTAAGGCTCAAGGTAAGGAAATAGAGGCCCAAAGACTGTTGCAAAGGACTATGTACGATATAGAAATGATAAAAGAATTAGGACATTGCAAAGGCATAGAAAATTATTCTAGATATTTTGACGGTAGAAAGGAAGGAGAGCCTCCTTTTACACTGCTAGATTATATGCCAGAAGACTTTCTGCTTATAGTAGACGAATCTCACGTCACAATACCACAGGTAAGAGGCATGTACAACGGAGATATATCAAGAAAGCAGAAGCTTGTGGATTACGGTTGGAGGCTTCCTGCTGCTTTGGACAATAGGCCTCTTAAGTTTGATGAGTTTTTAAGAAAAATAAATAAAGTTATATTTGTATCAGCTACACCAGGAGATTGGGAAATAGAATTCTCAAAAGGCGTCATAGTAGAGCAAATAGTAAGACCCACTGGTCTTTTGGATCCAGAAATAGAGGTAAGGCCAACCACAAATCAATTGGAGGATTTGATAAAAGAGATTTTAAAAGTAAAAGCTAGAAACGAGAGGGCTATAGTTTTAACTACCACAAAAAGGCTATCAGAAGATGTAGCGGATTATCTCACAGAAAGACGAATCAAGGCAAGGTATCTTCACTCTGATTTAGATGCTATAGAAAGGGCAAAGGCAATAAAAGAACTTAGAGAAGGCTCAATAGACGTTATCGTTGGCGTAAACTTGCTTAGAGAAGGCATAGATATGCCTGAGGTTTCTTTGGTGGCTATATTAGAAGCCGATAAAGAAGGTTTTCTAAGAAGCACCACATCACTTATACAAACCATAGGTAGAGTAGCAAGAAATGTAAATGGGAAAGCCATACTTTACGCCGACCGCATCACAGAATCTATGAAAAAAGCTATAGACGAAACCAACAGAAGAAGAGAAATACAAAAACGCTACAACGAAGAACACGGCATAACACCAAAATCAATTGTAAAACCTGTTAAAGAGCTTCTTAGCATAGAAGACTTAGACTATGTAAAAGTGCCTGATTCTATACCAAAGGGTATTAAGACTGAAAAGGACTTGATAGAACGCCTAAACAAACTTGAAAAGATGATGTGGGAAGCCTCGAAGAAGTGGGAGTTTGAGAAAGCTGCCAAGATAAGGGACGAGATAAATGAACTTAAAAAGGTGGCTGGTCTTTTTTAAGCTTTTAATATGAAAAGCCCTAAACTCTTTTTATCAGACATAGACGGGGTTTTAACAGACGGAAAGCTTTATTATACAAAAAATGGAGAGGAGATAAAAGCCTTCAACGTAATGGATGGACTTGGCATAAAACTTCTTCAAAACGCTGGCATAAAATTCGGAGTTATCTCCGGAAGACATTCAGAGGCGCTTTTAAATAGATTGCGAGAGTTGGATATAAGAATAATCTATACTGGAAATCATCATAAACTTGATATTTACAACAATATAAAAGCGGACTTAAATTTAGAAGATGAAGAGATTTGTTATATGGGGGATGATTTAGTGGATATACCAGTCTTAAAGCGAGTTGGTTTTAGCTTCGCCCCTTCTAACGCCCATCCTTTTGTGAAAAGCTTTTGCAAATATATAACAAAAAAACAAGGTGGGGATGGTGCCTTAAGGGAAGCCATAGAGCATATTCTTGATTTTACCGGAAAGCTATCTCACATATTAAAGTCTTTTGATATTTAACTTATTATTTAATAAAATCTTAAAACTTAGATGATATAATAAATATAAAAGGAGGATTTTATGAAAATAGCTTTTTGTGAGTTAGAGGGCTGGGAAATGCCTTATATAGAAAAGTTCTTAGAAGAAAATAATTTGGAGCTCGTATGCTTTTCAAATGAAACGATAGATAAAGTAGATATTCCCGATGACGTAGAAATACTTAGCGTTTTCATTTATTCTAAAATCACCAAAGACGTGATAGATAAATTGCCTGATTTAAAGCTTATAGCTACTCGGTCTACAGGCTTTGACCACATAGATGTAGCTTATGCAAATTCCAAAGGAATAACGGTGTGCAACGTTCCTTCTTACGGTGAAGAAAGCGTATCAGAATACACCATAATGCTTATGTTAGCTTTAGCAAGAAAACTAAGGGAAACCATAGATAACGTAGAAAAAGGTATATACAAAACATCAAACCTAAGAGGTATAGAGTTAGCTGGCAAGACTTTAGGCGTAATCGGCACTGGTAGGATAGGCGCAAGGACTGCATTGCTTTCAAAGTGTTTTGGCATGAATGTAATTTGTTATGACGCAAAACAAAATCAAGCACTTTTAGATGCAGGCATAAAGTATGTGGCTTTCGATGAACTTTTATCTACATCGGATTTTATTACTTTACATGTACCTTATATACCGTCAACCCATCATCTTATAAATATGGACAACATTAAGCTTTTCAAAAAAGGAAGCTTTCTTATAAACACATCAAGAGGAAAAGTGGTAGAAACAGAAAGCGTAATATATGGATTAAAACAAAAAATTTTATCTGGAGCTGCCATAGATACTTTTGAATCAGAGGAAGTGGTGATGGAAGAACATCTTCTATGGGATGCAGAGTTATCTGCAGAAACCCTTAAGAAAGCTCTGGAGATAAACTACCTTCTCAAACATCCAAACGTCATTATAACGCCTCACAACGCTTACAATACAAAAGAAGGGCTTCAAAGGATATTAAACACCACCTTTGAAAATATACAATCTTTCCTAAAGAATCAACCTAAGAATGTTGTCAAATAGCATTTGGCTTTTAAAATGACTGATAAACCAATTTTTAGTATAATATAGGTGTGAAGTCAAAGTATTTTAAGCTGGGTCTGTTCCTTCTTTTAAGCGCAGTAGCTTTTGCTTTCATGGCAATAAGTTTTAGCGGCATAAGATACTTTTTTGAAAAATCAAACAAATACGAGGCATTGCTTGACGATGTACATGGGTTAAGCGTTGGGGCAGAAGTAAGGGTAAACGGTGTAAAAGCAGGTAGAGTTGAAAAGATTAGCTTTAGGAACGGCAAAGTTTTGGTGGTTTTTTCTGTAAAAAAAGATATCCCTATATATAAAGATGCTGAAGTATCAATAGGCACTCTTGGACTCATGGGAGATAAATACGTATCTGTAGAAGAAGGACATTCTATATACGGTGAACTCCCGCCAAATAGTATGATAGAAAACATAGGTGTTTCATCAGATACAGAATCCCTCATCAAAAATCTAAACAACACAGCTAAGAACTTTTCTGTAGTAGCCTCTAATTTAGCCAGCATAATATCTCAAAACAGAGACCAGATAGAAGGTATAATCCAAAACCTGGATGCTCTCACTAAAAACCTAAACACCATGATAGCCGAAAACCAAGACACATTAAGGCAAACCATATCAAATTTAGATATGCTCACTTATCAACTAAATCTTACACTTCCTCAAACTATAGCTGATATAGATAGAACTGCGAAGAATTTAGCTCAAATAACTGGGCAAAACAAAGAAGACATAAGGGCTCTTGTTGAGAATTTAAAAGCTCTTTCTTCTACCCTAAAAGATCAAACACCCGTCTTGATGGCTAATTTAAATACTTTATCTCAAAATCTAAACACACTCGTGGTTGAAAATCAAAACGGTATTCACTCTTCTGTAAAGAATTTTGCTGAGCTTTCTAAAAGCTTAAAACAAAGCTCCGATGAGCTAAACCAAATACTGGCAAAAATAAATACTGGCCAAGGCACATTGGGTAAGTTGGTAAATGATAAAAGTTTATACGCAAATGCAAACAATGCTCTTTCTGCATTCTCACACCTTGGCAAAATCGTCAACAGATCAAACCTTTATATAGGTGGTAGATTTGAACTCTTCAGAGCTGGCCAATCAAAAGGTATACTATCTTTAAAATTTCAACCCAACAACCACCAGTACTATCTCTTTGAAATTGTTGGCAACTCCATGGGTAGAGTTACAACCCAATACATAAACAACAATCCTCAAACTATATACGAGTATAAGCCAGAATATACACTACAATACGCAAGAATTTTTAAAGACCCGTTCTTTAGGCCAGGAAAATCCTATTTTGTAGTGAGAGGAGGTCTTAAAGAATCTACTGGAGCAGTAGGGTTTGACTACATATACAACAATAGACTCACATTTACAAGTGACTTATGGAATTTTGGAAGAAAAGATTATCCAAATATGCCAAATCTAAAACCAGATTTACAAATAGGTGCCACTTATCAAGTTTTTGGTCCTCTTTTCGTAAGGGGCGGGATAACGGATATATTAAACAGCCAACTTACCGGTGGTTTTATAGGAGCCGGTCTTATGTTTACGGATAATGACCTAAAGTATCTATTAGGTGCTGTGAAAATACCTTAACTATACCAATCTTCTAACACATCTTTTAATATAGCTTCTGATGGGTTTTCTTTTGGAATTAAAAGCCTTTCCATTTCTTCAAGTATTTCAATACGTTTTTCATACATGTTGTCTTTAGTTTTGTTTTGCTTGCTTTTAATCAAATGGTCTAATATATTCTTAAAAGCCTCAAAATTATCTACCTTGTAAGCGTATTCTAAGGCTAAGTTGCCTATACGATTCAACGGCTGGTGAGCTTTTGAGTCAAAAAATATCAGAGGTTTTCCAGTAGCTATAGGATACTCCACCAAAAACGAAAGCCCGTCTGTAAGCATAGCATCGGATTTAGAAAATGTAGAAAAATAATCTCCCCCAGTGTAGATTTCGACATTTTCCATGTTACTAAACTCTTCAAGCCATTTATCGTATTCTTCTTTATGCATAATTTGATGTTCCATCAAAGATCTTCTCAAAAATGGATGTGGTTTAAAAATAATTTTTATATGCTTGTTCTCTTCTGCTAACCTTGTTATATCTTGATAGATTTTATGAAAAACTCCAAAACCAAGCCATCTTTGAGCTACGCTATGATGAGGTGCCCATATCAAAGTAAAAGTATACTGAGAAGCTTCTTCTTTTTGTTTTTCTCTAAGATATCTTAACTTGTATAGCTTGGTACTACCGACAACTTTAACGTTTCTGGCTTTTAATATCTGATGCTTTTCAAAATAACTCTTGTCCATATCCGTTTGAACATATATTTTATAAGCTAAATTATGGACGTAGGAGTTAAAGTGAAAATCATCTTGCTCTGGTTTAAAATGCTCTACCAGTGTAATTGGATAATAAGGAACATATAAAATCTTAGCAAACATAACATATGGTACTTTTAAAGCTAAGGGCCTATCGTTATCCCAAGGGCTTTGTATAAAAATATAATCTGGATTTAACCCTAAGAGAATATCAAGAGCATAATAAGTATTTTCAATATTAAAAGTTATATGCTCTATACCTTTTGTTGTTAGTTCTTTTGATATCTCATCGGCGCCTTCTGCTATCATTGCATCTTTAAAGTGGTTGTTTATAGCTATTACAATCGTATCTACTTTTTCGCAGTTTTTAAAAGCCCAATAAACATCTTCTATGTTATAAAAAGCCTGTAAATGATGTATTAAGAACACAACTTTTGGTTTTTTGCCAGAATTTATCTTTCTTGATATTGCGTATATACCTTGCTGTAACGTATGAAACTGTTGATAAGACTGGAAAAATAAATCGTTTTTCAGTTGTGTTATATTTGTTACTGTAAAATTTTCTAAATTATTCAAGCGTTCTATGATAGCTTTTTGATTATCTAGCAACTCTTGTAGTTTCTTTTTTATATCCTCTTCCACAGAAGTATTATAATAAAACATTATAAAAAGATTATAAAAATTAAATAATTTAAACCCCCGAGGGCGACCTACTTTCCCGTGCCGTTTGCCCAGCACAGTATCATCGGCGCAGAAGGGCTTAACTGCCGGGTTCGGAATGGATACCGGGTGTTTCCCCTTCGCTATTGCCCGCGGAGAATCTTTGTTTTTAATCTTATAAGCTCAATAGGTTTGAGAAAGAAGAAGTTAGTGGGTATGCAAGTCGAACGAGCTATTAGTACCCTTTAGCTCCACCAATTGCTTGGCTTCCACTACAGGGCCTATCAACGTGGTCATCTTCCACGGCTCTTCAGGGAGTTCTTATCTTGAGGTGGACTTCGCGCTTAGAT
>NZ_JBMFST010000024.1:0-22349 GCF_049967395.1 Hydrogenobaculum sp.
TTTCTTACGGATAAGTACTCTATTATACGCTCTTTTATCTTTTCTAAATCATAATGGTCTTTATCCAAAAGTTTTTGAGCTTTTTCTATATCAAAGATGTCTTTGGTTTTTTTATTCCAAGGAAGTTCAAAAATCCAATCAAGCCATGTCCTTATAACTGTACTCTCTGCTGATTCTGGATACATCTTTGATAATCTGTTTATCTGTTTTTCTATATCCTCTTTTACAGATTTTGGGGCTTTCAATTTTTTTAATTTCTCTAAATATTCTTTTACTTCTGCTTGCCTATCGTCGCTTTCCCCAAGCTCTTCTTGTATTGCTTTCATCTGCTGTCTTAAATAGTATTCTTTTTGCTCTTTTTCCATTTTCTCTCTAGCGCTGGTCTTTATGCGATTTTGTAATTCCAATATACCAACTTCCGAAAGAAGTAAATCATGGATTTTAACAAGTTTTTTCTTAAGGTCTGTAATCTCCAATATACTTTGAGCATCTTGGGCTTTTAAATCAAGTATAGAAGCAACTAGGTCTAAAAATTTATCCAACTCCTCAGTTTCTCTAACAATTGCGACAAAATCTGGTATTATTTGTTTACCCAAATTGACAGCTTTTTCTATTAAATCTTTTATAGAATTTACATAAGCTTTTTCTTTTGGTGGCAAATCATCTATTTTGATTATTTCTTCTTTTATCGGTAAAACATCTGCTATATATATGTTGTTTACTTTTTCTAAAGCTTTGAGTTCGCCTTTTTCTAACCCTTGTGCCAATATTTTAAGCCTACCATCTTCTAGAGGAACTGCCCTTAATATTTTAACTATAGTACCTATTTTATGTAGCTCATTTAGAGACTTTGGCTCTTCTTGGTCTCTATCTTTTTGTAGCACAAAAAACATAAGCTTATTATGTTTAAAAGCATCTTCTATAGCTCTCACAGAAAAGGGTCTTCCCACAAAAAGCGGTATAACCATCCCAGGGAACACCACAATATCTCTCAGCGGCATCAAATTTAACTTCTGAATATCTTGGCTTGTGTAAATGTTTTGGGTTTCTAAATCCATATTGCCTCCTTTAAGTTAGGCTATAAGAGAATGCCAAATTTTTAGGCCATCTAACCCGCCTAAAATATCTTCAGATATACGCTCAGGATGAGGCATCATACCTACCACGTTACCGGTTTTGTTACATACTCCAGCGATGGAATTCAACGAGCCGTTTGGATTTTCTCCTTCGTATCTAAACACCACTTGGTTATTCTTCTCAATTTCTTCCAACACATCTTCAGGTGCATAAAATCTACCGTCATGGTGAGCTATGGGAAGCACTATTGTTTCCTTTTCTTCTAATTCTTTCGTAAAAGCTGTAGAAATATTTTCCACCGATATGTTAACTCTTTTGCATATAAATCTATCGTTTTCGTTTGGGAGAAGCGCTCCAGGTAAGAGCTTTAACTCTGTTAAAATCTGGAATCCGTTGCATATACCAAGCACATACCTACCTTTTGCTGCAAAGTTTACTATAGCCTCTGCCAACGGTGTTTTAGAAGCCAAAGCCCCAGGTCTTAAATAATCTCCGAAAGAAAATCCTCCTGGCAATATCACAGCATCAAATCGTTCCAAATCTCTAACGGTATAATCAATTAGCTCTGCATCTTCTTGCAAAATATCTTTTACTATATAGTAAGTGTCGTAATCGCAGTTAGAACCCGGAAATACGCAAATACCTATTTTCATCATAGCACTTCGTAATCTTCGATAAGTGGATTTATAATGTAATCTTCTACCATCTTTTGTAGATTTTCAAGTGAATCTGCTTCTATTTCTACTATTTTCCCTATTCTTACATCTTTTATATCGAAACCAGCTTCGTTTAACACATCTTTTAAAGCCCTGCCTTGAGGGTCTAAAATACCTTCTTTGGGCATTATTATTACTCTTTTCTTCATGATTTTATTATAAATCATTTTATTGCATCAGGTGAAAAATTTAGTAATTAGAATATTGTTATATTTGTATCTCTTTTGTATGTATAAGAAATAATTAAGCATATATCTATATAAACAATGTAAACTTTATAAAGAAATTTTAAGGAGGTTTTATGAAAAAAGTTGTTTTAGCCATGGGATTAGTGGGTATTTTAAGTGGCTTTGCCAACGCTATTGTGATGATGGACGCAAGCTACGCCAGGGAGCTTTGTAGTCTTTGGAACCAAACGCCAGCGCTGGTGGGAATGGCCTCCTCAAGCAGCGAATGGAGAGGAGCACCTGTAAGAAAGCTATTTTTATACAGAAAAGATTGCTCTCCTAGAAAACAAATCGAGCTTTACATACAGAATATGAATGGTAAGGCAGAGTGTATCTACGGTGGTTGGGCAAAAGATAGGCGTACCGGAAACGATTTTCTTATGTATGCCACCACAAAACATTGGATAGAAATGGGTAGAGGTGAATATGGCCCAATGCACGCTATGATGTTTGGTGAACTTTCATTCTCTGGTCCTAAATTTGTAGCTATGGCGAATATGGGGCCGTTTTCAAAGTTTTTAAGGCTTTTGGGAAGAATACCTGCTCAAACCAACGTTTGTCCTTAAGGTTTTAAAAAGTGGATGGGGGTTGGGAGAGGAGTTTTTTTAGTTCAACATAGACTTTTTCTTTGTTTGTTTTGTATAGCTTCCCTAAGCTTATAGCTCTGTCTTTGCTTAAGATGTTTTTTGTCCTTAAAGACTGTATAAATTGTGTTATATTTTTAGGATTTTTTGAGAAACTACCCCTATCAAAATCTAATATGTATATATTTAGCGATTTATCTATCAATATGTTTTTGTATTCTTTGTCAAACTCTCCTCTATTTATTCCTATGCTGTCCAAATAGTAAGCTGCATCCAATATAGATTCTAAGATATGTCTTTTCTTTTCTTCTTCTAAAAGCCAAAAAACTTTTTCAAAAGGCTTACCGTCTATATATTTGTAAACAAAAAAATCTTCTCCTTGGCATACTATCTGCGGAAACCTTTTGTCATCATACAAAAATGACAATATATTCGCCTCTTTTTTTATAGCGTAAATGGCCTCTTGATGCACGGCTTTTTTTATACAAAAACGCTCTTTACCATCTTCAAACGTGTATATTTCACCCCTCCAACCCTTTGCTAAAAAACAAATATTTTTATTTTTTACAAACTGCTCAAAGTTCACAAGAAGCTTCTGCAACGCTTACAGCTTTCATGATGCTTGAAGCTTTTGATAATGATTCTAAATATTCTTTTTCTGGTATTGAGTCTGCCACTATGCCGGCTCCGGCTTGCACATAAAGATTGTCGTCTAAAATTGTAGCCGTTCTTATTGCGATAGCAAAATCTATGTTTTGATTTAAGCTTATATAACCAACAGCACCACCGTATATATTCCTTTTTGTGGGCTCTAACTCTTCTATAATCTGCATAGCCCTTACTTTCGGAGCTCCGGACAGAGTACCAGCTGGTAAAGCATGTTTGATTACTTCAAAGATAGAATGTTGCTTCGCTTTTTTCCCATACACATTTGAGACTATGTGTATAACATGAGAAAATTTTTCTATATGCATCATGTTGTCCACATAAACACTTCCAGGCTCTGCTATGGCACCGATATCGTTTCTTGCCAAATCAACAAGCATAACATGTTCTGCTATTTCTTTTTCATCGCTTAGAAGTTTTTTTGCAAGTTCTTCATCTTCTTCTTGGGTTTTACCGCGTTTTATAGTCCCAGCTATTGGTCTTATTTCTACCGTATCATCCTGGATTTTAACCAACGTTTCTGGAGAAGAACCTATAATTTTCACATTATCAAAATCCAAAAAATACATGTAAGGAGACGGGTTTAAATACCTAAGCACCCTGTATATGTTTAAAGGGTTTGTATGTATTTTTTTGTGAAACCTTTGAGAAGGCACCACCTGTATCACATCGCCGTTTTCTATATAGTTTTTACATATGTTAACTATGTTGATAAACTCTTCTTTGGTCATGTTTGAAGACCATTCTTTTAGATCAGGTTCTTTCTGACTTATATCAAGAAACGAAGCACCTTTGCTATTTTTTAGTTTGATAATTATATCTTCTATTTCTTTCAAAGCCTTTTCGTAATCTTCTTCAGGGTTTCTTACCCTTATAAGTTTTATAATTTTTATAGTTGCTTTTAAATTATCAAATACT
The DNA here is from genome assembly GCF_049967395.1 of Hydrogenobaculum sp. Taxonomy (NCBI): domain Bacteria; kingdom Pseudomonadati; phylum Aquificota; class Aquificia; order Aquificales; family Aquificaceae; genus Hydrogenobaculum; species Hydrogenobaculum sp. The sequence goes on from NZ_JBMFST010000024.1 coordinate 4,189, forward strand.
ATCAAAAAATCAGTAAATATCATATCTATATCTGGTATGTCTAAGCCAGGCTTTTGTGCTTTTGTATATTTTTCAATAGGATGATAGTGCTTTACTATATCATAGCTTATATAACCAACAAAACCACCACAAAATGTTCCAAGTGTTTTATCATTATAAAATTTAAAGTTTTTATAAAGATTTTCTAAAGCTTCTAATGGCTTTGAAACACCCTTGATTACCGTATCACCATCTTTTATAAAATAATTATCATCTTTTTGATAAAAGCGTAAATTTTTACCCTTACATATAAAAGAGTATCTTCCCCAATTCTCCTTTGTTTCAGCACTCTCTAATAAAACATTTTGACTCTCTTCGTCTTTTAGCTTATAGAATATAGAAAAAGGAGTTTCAGAATCAGCCAATATCTCGGTATATAGAGGGATAGTATTGTAATCTTTGCAAAGGCTTAAAAAATCATCTTTAGCTATATTTACTTTCATTTTTTTTATTATAACATGAGTTTTTATTATATATTATTATTGATGAAGAAAGTTATTATATTAGGAAGTGGTCCAAATAGAATAGGCCAAGGCATAGAGTTTGATTACGCTTGTGTACACGCTATACAGGCAGTGCAAGAGGAGGGCCTTGATGCCATTATGATAAATTGTAATCCAGAAACCGTTTCTACAGATTACGACACTGCCACAAGACTTTATTTTGAGCCTATTGTAATGGAAAACGTTAGCTACATAATAAAAAGGGAAAAAGATGTGCTTGGAGTACTCCTTCAGTTTGGCGGTCAAACACCTTTGAAGTTAGCTAGCGAGTTTAGGGAGAAAAATATCCAAGTGTTGGGTACATCTCCAGACAGTATAGATTTGGCTGAGGATAGGGGAAGATTTAACGCTTTAATGAAAGGGCTTGGTATTTTGCAACCAGAAGGTGGTATTGCTATCACAAAGGAAGAGGCTATAAAAGTGGCAAAAGATATAGGTTATCCTGTTTTAGTAAGACCTTCTTACGTATTGGGCGGAAGAGCTATGAAAATTGTTTACACAGAAGAGGAACTTCTCGATTATCTTGAACAAGCCGTTGATGTTAGTTATCAAAGACCTGTTTTAATAGATAAATATTTAAACGATTCTATAGAAGTAGATGTGGATGCTCTATCAGACGGAGAAGATGTTTTAATAGGTGCCATTATGGAACATATAGAAGAAGCCGGGATTCATTCTGGTGATAGCGCAGCTTCTATTCCGCCGTATACTTTGAAAGAGGATGTTTTAAAAGAGATAAGAGAGCAGACTGTAAAAATAGCGAAAGCCTTAAAAGTAAAAGGGCTTATAAATCTTCAATTTGCCATAAAAGAAAACGTTCCATATGTGCTTGAGGTAAACCCAAGAGCTTCTAGGACTGTACCTTACGTTAGCAAAAGCGTTGGATACCCGTTAGCAAAGATAGCTACAAAAATATCGCTTGGTAAAAAACTAAGAGAAATTGTTCCTGAGGTATTTGACAAAGAGCATCATATAGCATCTGATTTTTTGCCTAAAGATTTTAAATACTTTACTATAAAAGAGGCTGTATTCCCTTGGAACAAATTCCCAGAAGTAGATCCGATATTGGGACCGGAGATGAAGAGTACCGGTGAAGTAATGGGTATTGGTACCTCTTTTGGTATAGCTTACTATAAAGCTCAATTAGCGGTTGGAAGCAAAATACCGCTTTCTGGAAACGTTTTTATTTCAGTGGCTGACAGGGATAAACCAAAAATAGTTGAACTAGCGTCCGAGTTTTTAAAACTTGGCTTTAAAGTGCTTTGCACTGAAGGGACAGCATCTTTTCTGAAATCAAAGAATATTTTGGTAGAAAAAGTGTTAAAAGTTTCGGAAGGGCGTCCAAACATAGTAGATTATATAGCAAATGGAGATATTCAGATCATTATAAATACTCCATCTGGCCATAAAGAACGCTCGGATGCCTTTTATATAAGAAGAGCTGCTATAAATCATAAAATATCTTACACCACCACCATAAGGGGAGGATATGCAATACTAGAAGCTATAAAAGCTATAAAAGACAGCAACGGGAAAATAGAAGTTTTCTCTTTGCAGGAGATAAAGTGAGTGTTCAAGAAAAAATACTTCATGCAGTAATCGTAATGATAGGGGCCTTTATGGCCATTTTGGACACCACAATAGTTGATGTCGCCTTGCCTAAAATGATCGCACCTTTACACACAGATTTATACGGTATTCAATGGGTAGTTACCGCTTACATGATATCTTCCGCAGTGCTTTTACCTTTAATCGAGTATATAGAATCCAAAGTTGGTTTAAAAAATATGTTTGTAGCTGGTATTGGGCTTTTCACAGCTGCAAGCTATATGTGTGGTATTTCCCATAGGCTTGATGAAATCGTTTTGTTTAGAAGTATTCAGGGGGCTGCAGAAGCTCTTATAATGGTATCGGCTCAAGCAATACTGTTTAGTATTTTTGAAAACAAAGGCACAGCTATGGGCATTTTTGGTCTTGGGGCTAGCTTAGCTCCAGCAGCCGGTCCTACCATAGGCGGATGGCTTACTCAACATATAGGCTGGGAGGCTATATTTTTTGTAAACGTTCCCGTGGGTATTTTAAACACATTCTTATCTATTTTCTTTCTTAAAAACCTAAAAACTGGCAAAAAAATAGAAAGTTTCAACCTATTAAGCCTTCTATTTATAAGCATAAGCACCGTATCTTTGATAGTGCTTTTATCAAACGGCCAAAAATGGGGATGGTTTAGTTCAAACATTACTATACTTTTTTCCTATATAGCTTTAATAAGCTTTTTATTTTATATAACAATAGATATATATTCCAAGGATAAACTTATAGACCTTAGCGTATTTTCAAAGAGAAATTTCCTTATGGCGTTTTTTGCATATTTATGGGTACTTGGTTTTTCTATGTATGCTGTTTTTTATGCGTTGCCTTTGTTTTTTGAAAAGCTAAAAGGAATAGAGAGTTTTAAAACAGGTCTTATACTGCTTCCTTTTGCTATTTCCATAGCTGTTTTTTCAGCTGTAGGAGGAGCATTGAGCGATAAAAAAAATCCAAAGATTGTTCTTTTAATATCAACTGCTATATACATCGGAGGCCTTTATTTTTTCTTATTAAATTTTGATTACTATACACCAAAATTAACGGCAGAATTACAACTTATAGTAGTAGGTATTGGACTCGGTTTATTTTTCCCACCTGTTACCGTTATCGCTTTATCTGGATTAGAAGAGAAAATGCTTATAGTGATTACAATCCTTGATTATATAAGGTTTATAGGTGGATCTTTTGGTACGGCTATTGCCACCAATATATTAAACTCAAGAACAGATTATCATTTTGATAATATAAGTTTTATGCAGAGTTTCAACGCTTTTAAAGTAAAAGAGTTTTTAAATTCCAATTATTTGTCAAAACCGGTAAAAGAGGCTATTTTGTACAAGGCTATGGAATTACAAGCCTTTTCTGAAGCTTTCCAAGATCTATTCTTCTGGTGTGTAGTATTTGCTCTTATAGGAGTGCTATTTTTTGCCATCGATTTGAAGATAAAGTTAAAAGCATAGAAACTTTTTTGTCAATTTGATATATTGTTATTATGAACGATGTAAACAACGTAAAATTTTTTGAAAATCCTAGTTTGAATAGAAAATCCGTATGCCCAAAATGTAAGGGAAGAGGGCTTGTAATAAACGAAGATAATACCGTAGAATATTGCGATTGCATACTTTCTTCCAAAGAACCTCTGCTAAAGACTATGAACATACCAAGAAGATATTGGAGCATAGCAAACAAATCTGATATTTTAAACACAGAAAATGCAAACTGTAGCTATACAAATGCATACATATCTGTGCTTGATTACGTTAATAAATTTAAAGAAAATTCTGGCAAAGGACTTTTTTTTATAGGGCCGCCAGGGGTAGGAAAAACTTATCTGTCTATATTTCTTTTGCTTTATTTAGAAGAAAAATACAAAATAAGAGGACTCTTTTACGACGTGAGAACACTTATAGCCGATTTGAAAACCCTTATAGGTAAAGATAGATATGTCGCAGACAACAATATGAGCAGTTATGATAGACTTCTTTCAAAAATAATCAAAACACCTATTCTTGTCTTAGATGATCTTGGTAGTGAAGTGTTAACAGATTACAATAGAGATATAATTACATATATAATAGCTTCTCGCTACAACGATATGAAACCAATTGTTATAACTACAAATTTTGATCTTACAAGGTACGACATTCACCCAAAAGACGTGGGGCTTGAAGATAAACCGGCTATCAAAAACAACAAGAAAAAGATGGATACAATAACGTTGCAATCGCAAAAGATACCTTTTGAAAAAGAGCGACAAAATCAAGAAGACATTCACGGAAGAGTGTTTTCTTACAAAGATTTACCAAATGCCTTAAGAGGGGACTTAGCTTTGAGATTAGGAGATAGCATAGCTTCAAGGTTGGGAGAAATGTGTAATTTTGTATATATGTTTGGAAAGGACAGAAGAGCGTTAAAATCTAAAAAAGGGACTTAATGTGGTAAAATCAAAAACTTTTGTGGCTTTTAGCAAAGATATTATAATTAAGGATTGGCAACTAAAACTTTTAGCTTTATTTATAAGCGTTGGATTGTGGCTTTACGTAAACTACGGAAACTATGTGCCAATAGAGGTTTACAAAACAGTTCATGTAAAGCACAAATCTCAGGATTACGTTTACATAGTAGAACCTAAAAACGTTATTTTAAGTGTATTGGTAGTGGATAGAGTTTTAAATCCTAAAACTTTAAGAGATACAAAAGCCTATGTAGACGCTAGGAGTCTTAAAACCGGAATAAATATTGCAAAAGTAAACATAGAAGCACCTATTCCTCTTTTGATAAAACCAAATTTATCGAAACCTACATATGTCAGAGTTTTTGTTAAGAAAAAACAGTAAAAATAGTTTATAATCTAATAGTTATGATTATAGAAGGCTCTTTTTTAGGTGAAGGTTTAAGAATAGGTATAGTGGCTTCTAGGTTTAACTCAACCCTTGTGGACAGGCTTATAGAAGGCTCTTACGATGCTCTAAAAAGGCATGGGGTCAAAGAAACAGATATAACCTTGGTAAGAGTACCGGGAGCGTGGGAACTACCTTTAGCCTGTAAAAAACTAGCAAAAAAAGATATAGACGGTGTTTTAGCTCTCGGTGTGTTGATAAGAGGCCAAACACCACATTTTGACTATATAGCCGCAGAAGTATCCAAAGGTTTGGCAGTTATATCCTTAGAATTGGAAAAGCCTATAACGTTTGGGGTAATAACAGCAGATAGCATAGAGCAAGCTATAGAGCGTTCTGGCACCAAACAAGGCAACAAGGGTTTTGAAGCAGCTATGGCTTTGATAGAGACTATAAACGTTTTAAGAAATTTGTAATTATGTTTGACATACTTATAAAAAATGCCAAGATAGATGGTCAAGTAGTTGATATTGGTATAAAAGACGGTATAGTTAAAAGCATAAAACAAAATATAGATGAACCAGCTAAGGAAACATTGCAGGCAAAAGATAAAATAGTAATGGGTTCTTTTTGCAACATGCATACTCACGCCGCCATGAGCCTTTTAAAAGGCATAGGCCAAGACTTAACTCTCATGGATTGGTTACAGAAAGTTATATGGCCTTTGGAATCAACGTTTGTATCTAAAGAGTTTGTGAAAGACGGTACTTTATTAGCCACTGCAAAAATGATAAGAGGGGGCACTACATTTTTCCTCGACATGTATTTCTTCGAAGAAGAGGTAGCAGAAGTTGTAGAAGAAGTTGGTATAAGAGCTGGTATTGGTTTTGGGATACTTGATTTTCCAACAAAAGTCGCATCCACTCCAAAAGAATATCTTGAAAGGGCTAGGAAATTTTTAGACTTTTTTAAATCAAACGATTCTGTTATTCCAGTTTTATGTCCTCACAGTGTGTATACTTGTTCTAAAGATACGCTCGTTAGGGTTTTAGAGTTGGCAAAAGAGTTTGATGCTTATGTGCATATGCATATATCTGAAACTAGAAAAGAAGTAGAAGGAGTGTTGGAAAAATATTCAAAACGCCCTTTAGAGTATTTGGATGATATAGGTATACTGTCTGATAAGTTTATAGGGGCTCATGCTGTGCACCTTAACGAAGATGAAGTGTCTATAGCATCTCAAAGAAAAATAACGGTGGTTCATTGTCCTGATAGCAATCTAAAGCTTGGATCTGGCATAGCACCTATTTGGGAATATGTTAAAAGCGGTGTTAGAGTAGCTCTTGGTACAGACGGGGAAGCTTCTAACGATAACCTTTCTATGCTGGAAGAGATGTCTATTATGGCTAAACTTCAAAAAGGATATCTTGAGGATTCAACAGCTATGCCTATGAGCATTGCGATAGATATAGCTACAAAGAATGGTTTTGAGGCTTTTAATATAAAAGCTGGTATTATAAAAGAAGGATACGATGCTGATATTGTTATAATAAATCCTTTAGAAGATATAGCAAATATACCTATTTACAATGAAAGAGCGCTACTTCTTTACTCTTTAAACGAGAGCTCGGTAGAAACGACTATAGCAAGAGGCAAAGTATTATACCACAAAGGAGAGTTTAAGACCGTAGATATAGAAAAGCTAAAGTTCAACGTAAACCGCTGGAAAGAAAAAATTGAAAGCGCGTTGATATGAACGTTGTATATCTAGGTATAGGAAGCAATTTGGGTGATAGAATTTCTTATCTCATAAAAGCCTTAGACAAGTTAAAAACGATATCTTATGTAGAAAAAATATCTTTTGTTTATGAAAGCTTGCCTTTTGGTATAGAGAATCAGCCAAAATTTTTAAACTTTGTAGCAAAAATTCAAACAAATTTAGGTGATTTTGAGCTTTTAAGAACTATAAAACAAATAGAGCAAGAAATAGGAAGGCAAGAAAGGCCAAGGTGGTATCCGAGAGAAATAGATATAGATATATTGCTTTTTAATAAAAGCATCATACTCACAAAACCTTTAGAGGTACCTCATCCATATATTCTAGAAAGGGACTTTTTTTATTATCCTTTGCTGGAAATAGACAAAGAAGTATATCATCCTTTAAAAAGGGCAAAGCTAAAAGATATAAACACAAAACCTATAAACAGGTTAGAGTTTTTTTCTGGGCTTTATATATAGAAACTATATTACAAACTGATTCATACCCCTAGAATCAAAAAGCACTTCTAAGTTTCCATCTTTAAAGGTGTAAGCTACGCCTTTTAACTTATCTACTATTATCAGCCTTACCCATTCGTTAACAACCAGTTTTAAAGCTTCTTCGGTCTCTTGAGCAGCTTGTAAAACTTTTTCGACTGGTGCCTCTATAAACGTTAAAAGCCTAATGGGTTCGTGGTATGGCATACCATCATGATAGACAGTTTGATAAGGTAGTCCAGTCCTTAAATCACCGTAGTTTCCTGTCCAAACTCCTACTTTTCCCACTACGTTGTGGTATACTTTGGACCCAGCTCCAAGCCTTTCGTTGTCCGTAGTGGAAAAATAATGTTCCATATTTATCCATTCTCCTATTATGAATGGACCTGAAAGGATATTTTTTAGTATTTTGTTGTCTTTGTCTATCTCCCAAGCGTAAGATTGCATGAAAAACCTATTTTTTAAAGCTACGTTTTGGGTACTAGAGCGCTTACCTACGTAGACGCCCATGTTTTTTGACAGTCCCCACTCTGGCCTGGTTTCAGACCAGTCTATAGCCCTTATAGGTATTCTATCGCCAGAACCTGCATAGGGAAGCGTTTTTGCCCTTTCTTCTCTTGTTTTTTGAGAGGCTATTTTAAAATCTTTTACTATTTTATCAAACAAGACCCTATCTTTTTGAGGTATAATCTCCGTATCGTAAAAAGTTATCTCATCGGTAGTAGTATTGTGTATGCCTGGTATAAATATTGTATCTTCTGGTATTTTAATACCAACTTTCTCTAAACCTTTTCTAACATAGGTTCTATTTGCTATATTTGCCAATATTCTAACGTTTGGCAATCCGTTGTTACCACCGCAAGCCCCACAATCAAGCGCAGATTCAAAAGGATTGTTGTCGGAAGTGCTTCCATGGGCTATCAATAGCACAAATTTGGGAATATCGTCTGTAAGCCCTATAAGTCTTAAAAAGTTTTCTACAAGATTTATCTGCTCCTCTTCTGTATAACCCACATTTGAAAGTCTCTCCTTTTCTAACTCAAAGTTTTCTCTTTTTATGTTGTATTTCGTTCTTAAAATCTCTAAAACACGCTCTTCAACACCTTTGTTGTTTCCATTTATAATCGCTTCGAACAAATCTTTGGCTTTTTTATCGTTTATATTTTTTTTAAACTCTTGATGATAAGCTTCTTTTATCTTTTGTATAAAAAACTTTTCGGCATAAAACTCTATCTCTTCTTGACTTAGCTTGTCTATTGTAAAGCGTGTTTTTGGTTTTTTTGCTTTTATAAAAGACATAACCTTTAATGTAAAATCTGGGAAGAGTGTTTTGCCAAACAAGTTTACACCGAACAACCATCCCATCGCCTCTACCATAAAAAAGGGTGTGTATGGATTATTTTTAAGGGATTCCAAAGTCTTTTTAAATGTGTAGTTTATGTTGTGCTTTGCTTTATAATCAAGGTGCTCGTCTTCTGGAAGTTCAAATATTATTTTTTGAGGTTTTATCAAGGCTGGACACAGGTTTTGCTCATGCCCTTTATCAAATTCTATGAAAGCTATTGGAACACCAAAAAAACCTGCCACTCCATAAGTGTTATAGTTTCCAAGCCTTTCAATATGTCTTCTTATGGCCTCAGACCTCACATCTATACAAAAAACCGCGCTCGCCAATATATCTTTTTTAATTTTTTCATTAGACTGTAAAAAATCTATAGTATACTCTTTTATATACGAATCTTCTAAAGACTTTAGCCATATATACCCTTCCTCTTCCTTTAATTTTTCTATCAAAAATGCAAAATCGGTTATATCTTTTTGTTTATCAAGATGTATCAAAAGTTCGTTTGCTATGTTCTGGATACGATAAGCCTCTAAAAACACCTCCTCCGAAAGATAGTCGCTCAAAATAGCCTTTGGTTTATCCTTTAACTCTAACCTATCTACATATTTTGACGGAAGCAAGTTTTTAGCTTTTAAAAGCTTCAAGATAAAAAGCGCCTTATTTTGTTCAAAAGCCTTGTAAAGTTCTACAAAATTTAATATAGGATATTGAGTTAGATATTTTTTCTCATAATGAAGTCTTACGGCTAAGTATTCAAGCAAAGAAGCCGGGTATATTTGTTGAAAGTAATAGTCTCCGTTGTCTTCTCTATACTTTATAAAAGCTGCCCATCCAAATTCCTTTAAAAGATGTGTCAATATATATCTCTCAACGTTTTTTGGAGATAGCTCATGTAGTATGGTATCTGCATACTCCTCCTCGTTTAAGCTGGTATTTAAACCTTCGTACAACTTAAAAGCTTCAAACATGCCTTTTTGCCTTTCTGGCATAGACATTGTAGTTTGTCCTTCATCTAAAAACCTTGCTACAAACTCCACTATCTCTTTTTCTACAATATCGGTGATGTTGTCTTCAAATATCGCATCTAATATTTCAGATAGCATCATATCCTCGATAAGCTCTTCAAACAAAGTATGTTCATCTTTAACTATTTTTTGGTTGAAGTAATCTATAAGGCTTATATCTGGGGTTTGGGAGGATTTTACTCTATAATATTTCCAGTCTTGACTTATCTCCGTTATAAACTTTTTGGCTTCACCAAAATATTTTTCAAATCCTATTTTTTTTAAAAACTCAAAAAGATTTCTTTCTAAAACATCCCTTTTTATAATCCCTTCCTTGTAAAGTTCTACATAATATTTTGAATCCATATAAACTTTTGCCTTATAAAGTTTTGAAGCTTGTTTTAAGGCCTCTTTGAAAGGAATGTCTTCAAATCCATGAAGCGGATTATGATGTACAAACGTAGTCATAGGCCAGTAGTGGGGTATATATTTCCTTACATTTTCAAGATGAGCTTTTACCATGATAAAGCCTCCAAAAGATTAGAAAATCCAATTACAGCAAGTACTAAAAGCAAAAATGTCATAGCTATAGCGGTCTTACCAGAGATATCTTTGTAAACAATGTTCTCGTTAGGTGCTCCGAAGATGGTATTCTTCATTATTCTAAAAGCCATAAAAAAGTTTGCAAAAAATATCCAGCCAAATATTATATAGTTTAAAGTACCAGCACGTTCCTTTAAAACACCCAAAAACAACGAAAAGAAGTTTGAAAAAGGTGGGTAAAGTCCTAAAGCCATAAGCGTTAATCTTAATATGAGAGCTAACTTTGGAGATTTTAAGGCAAGGCCTTTTACGTTATAAAAATTTGCACTTTCAAATATCTCTATATACTTTATAGATATCGTATATAACAAGAATGATGCTCCTAAAACAGATAAATAATAAACGCTAAAAAGATGATTTGGCAATACAAAAATTGAGACCGCGTTTAAAAATAAAAAATAATAACTGAGCTTTGTAAGATTTGTGGTCTTATAAGATAAGTAAAAAGTGAACAAAGATGTAGCAAAAGCCGTTAATTCAAGTAAAATATTGTAAGAGCTTTTTGGTAAATAAGGGAACAGCGAGTATATTAAAAATCCAATTGCCGATATGGAAAATATTATAAGAGCATTTTTTGGTTTTGAGCTTTTAACAAGCATATAGTAAGGCAATGCACCCATCAAAACAATAGCCAAATAAACCATAAACACCTCCTAAAAATATATATGACAAGTAGGCATTTTCAAGTGCTTGGTATAATATTATAATAAATGTATGAATAGAAGGCCAAGAAGACTAAGGGCAAATGAAACTATAAGAACACTTGTAAGAGAGACAAGTTTGGATTTATCAGATTTGATATATCCGTTGTTTATAACTTACGGAGAGAATATAAAAGAACCCATACCTTCTATGCCGGGAGTTTATAGGTTTTCTATAGACAAAGTGTTGGAAGAAATAAAAGAATGCCTTGATATTGGTATAAAAGCTTTTATACTTTTTGGTATACCAGAGAAAAAAGATGAAGAAGGTTCGGATACTTGGTGCGATAGCGGTATCATACAGCGGTCTTTAGACGCTATAAAACGAAAGTATCCAGAAGCGTACCTAATAACCGATGTATGCTTTTGTGAATATACCTCTCATGGACACTGCGGTGTTATATTAAACAACGACGTAGACAACGATTTAACGTTGGAAAATTTGAAGAAACAAGTGGTTTCTCATGCAAAACATGGAGCTGACATGGTAGCGCCGTCCGGCATGATGGATAATATGATATCTGCTATAAGAGAGGCCCTTGACAGCGCTGGTTTTTATAAAATACCTATTATGGCTTACTCCGCTAAATACGCTTCTAAGTTTTACGGTCCTTTTAGGGATGCGGCGGATTCTACACCGTCTTTTGGAGATAGAAGAACTTATCAGATGGACCCTGCCAACAAAAGAGAGGCTATTGTAGAAATGGATATAGATTTCGAGCAAGGGGCAGATATCATAATGGTAAAACCAGCCTTGGCTTACCTTGATATAATACATATTGCAAAAGAACGCTACAACATACCTATAGCTGCTTACAACGTAAGCGGTGAATACTCCATGATAAAAGCAGCTCACAAACTTGGCTACATAAACGGTGTAGATGTGATGAACGAAACACTTCTATCGATAAAAAGAGCCGGAGCCGATATTATCATCACATACTTTGCCAAAGAGTTTGCTTTGCAAAAATTTTTAGATTGATATTAAAACATTTTTAATTTCCGTGTAGTCCTCTACGGCGAATGCAGGACCTTCTCTTCCTATACCAGAAAATTTAAAACCGCCGTAAGGCATGTGGTCTACTCTAAAGTTTGGACCCTCGTTTATATTTACACCACCTACTTCGCACTTTCTCACAAATTCCATAGCCACATTTATGTCTTTTGTATAAACTCCTATTTGTAAGCCGTAATCCCCTTCATTTATTATGTTTATCACTTCATCTATATCTTTATACCGATTGATGTTGACCACTGGCGCGAAAGCTTCTTCTTTAAATATTGTGCTATCTTTATCCACATCTAAAAGAAGCGTCGGCAAAAGATAGTTTGTTCCTTTTATGTTTTCCATATTTTTGGCTTTTTGCACCATCTTTGCACCTTTTTCTACGGCTTCTTTTATCCATTGTCTTACCCTTTCCACTTGTTGCTTATCTATCATAGGTCCCATGTCTACGTTTTCGTCCATAGGATCGCCTATCTTTATATTTGATATTTTTTCTTCTAAAAGCCTCAAAAACGGTTCTAAAACATCTTCATGCACAAAGATTCTTTGTATTGATATGCAAACTTGTCCAGCCATTGAAAAACCGCCCTGAGATGCCTTTATAGCCGCTTTTTCCAAATCCGCATCTTTATGGACTACTAATGCTGAATTAGAACCAAGCTCTAATACGAGTTTTTTTATACCGGATTGTTTTGCTATAAGCTCTCCAACCATTTTGCTTCCAGTGAAAGACACCACTCTTACATCTTTGTGAGTGGTGAGAGCCTTTCCTAAATCTCCATACCCCGGTAAAACAGATATGGCTTCCTTTGGCAATCCTGCTTCTAACAACAACTCACCCATGATTATTGGGCTCAAGGGCGTTTTTTCAGAAGGTTTCACTATGACGGGGCATCCAGCAGCTATTGCTGGGCCCACTTTATGGGCTGTTAAATTCAAAGGAAAGTTGAATGGCGATATAGCCACCACTATACCAGCGGGCACTCTTATGTAAAATCCAAACTTTGATTTACCGTTTGGATGTGCATCTACTGGATAAGTCTTGCCGTATATTCTCTTAGCCTCTTCTGCTGAAAATCTGAAAGTTTCAATAGCTCTATCTACTTCTATCCTAGCTTCTTTTATGGTTTTTCCTACTTCGTATACAATTGTCCTAGCTATTTCTTCCTTGTTTTTTCTTAAAAGCTCCGAAGTTTTGTAAAGTATTTCATATTTTTCAAAAGCGCTCAGTTCTGAGAGTTTCTTAAGGCCAATTTTTGCTTTTTCTATGGCTTTTTCTACATAAGAATCGTTAACGACGTAAGATTCTCCTACTTTTGTATTATCGTAGGGATATATTACATCCAAAACCACATCTGTTTGTATAAACTCTCCGCCTAAAATAGGTTTTTTCACTATCATGGGTTTACATTATAAATTTTCTATTGGTTTTTGTCAATGCTAAAAGACTTATGGTATATTTTATATATGAGTTTAGATATTTTTAGAAAAAAGCATTATGTTGAAGAGCAAAAACTTTTGAGAGAAGTTAAAGCCACAGAGTTGGTTTTAATGGGCGTAGGCGCCATAATAGGCGCTGGTATATTTGTAATTACTGGTATGGCCGCCGCTACAATGGCAGGTCCAGGCATTGTGCTATCTTTTATACTTGGGGCTGTTTCACTTGGTATTAGCGCTTTTGCCTATGCTGAGCTTGGTTCTGCTATACCTGTTTCAGGTAGCGCTTATAGCTATACTTACTCTTTTTTAGGAGAAATAATAGCGTGGCTTGTGGGGTGGAATCTTGTTTTGGAATATGGTATATCCACCGCCGCCGTGGCTGTTGGGTGGTCATCTTATTTTAGGTCATTCTTAAAAAATAGCTTTGGTATAACATTGCCACATGCATTAACGGGGGCTTACAATCCTAGTGCTGGCACTTATATAGATATAAGTGCTTTTTTTATAATACTTTTTATGTTTGTTATTTTGCTTTTAGGAATAAAAGAAAGTGCCTTTGCAAGCTCTTTTGTAGTGGTATTAAAAATTTTAGTGCTTGTTGTTTTTGTAGTGTTTGCGCTACCTCATATTGATTTTAAAAACTATAAAGATTTTCTACCTTACGGCATATCTGGTGTTTGGCATGCCACTGGTCTTATAATATTTGCTTATCTTGGGTTCGACGCAGTTTCTACGGTAGCTGAAGAGGTTAAAAATCCTCAAAGAGATTTACCTATAGGTTTGATAGGTTCTTTAGCGCTTAGTACGTTTTTTTATATTGTTGTTAGCTTTACGTTAACAGGTGTTGTAAACTATAAAGAGTTAAATGTGCCGGATGCTCTTGCTTTTGCAATGGAAAAGTTAAACATGCATTTCATAGCCAGTATAATCTCAATAGGCGCCGTTATAACTATTACAAGCGTTATTATGGTTATGGGACTAGGGTTTACAAGGGTAGTTTATGCTCTTTCAAGAGATGGTCTTTTGTTTGAATCTTTGTCTGATATTCATCCGAAATTTGGTACTCCACATAAAGCTACTATAGTAGGAGCGCTTGTGCTTTCCTTAGCAGCTGGATTATTTCCCTTAAAAGATTTAGCGGAGATGGTTAATATAGGTACGTTGTTTGCTTATTTTATGGTAGGTATAAGCGTTGTTTTATTAAGAAAATCTAAAGACTATAATCCAAAGTTTAGAATGCCTATGGCTAAAGTATTGTTGCCTTTAAACTTGTTTACGCTTCTTCTTATTATGGCAGGATTACCTTTGTTAACATGGGTAAGATTTTTAGTATGGTGTCTTGTTGGGCTTTTAATATATATATTTTATGGATACAAACATAGCCAATTAAACAGATGAATTTTTTGTACGTAGATAAAGAGCCTCTATTAATAAAAGCTTTAGACTATCTTTCCTCTGGTAATGTTTGGTTTATAGATACGGAAACTACACCAAAGGACATAAGACTTTTTCAGGTAGGATTAGAAAGCGGTCCTATTTATGTGATAGACTTCTTTTTTGTAAAAAGAGCTCCAGAGCTTATAAAAGATGTAATAGCCAAAAAGGGTGTGGTAGGGCACAACTTAAAATATGATTTAAAATACCTTATGAAGTACGATATACATCCTTACACTACGTTTGACACCATGATAGGAGCGCAGTTAATAGGTTTGAACAGGGTGTCTTTGGCAAGCGTTTATGCCCATTTTACAGGCGAGGGTATTGATAAGAAAGAACAGTTTTCAAATTGGTCTTCAAAAGAGCTTACAGAGAGTCAGATTTTTTATGCTGCAAAGGATGTAGAGGTTTTGAGGCTTTTATACGAAAAGCTAAAAAACGAATTAAATAAAGAACCTACCATCGTTGAAATATTGCAAAAGTCAAGGGTGGCAAAGGTTTTTGGGTTGGAGAGCGCATACGCTATAATAGAAATGGGCTTTGTGCAAGAGCTTGCTAAAATTGAACACACTGGAATAGGAATAGATACAAAAGAAATAGAGGCTATGAAAAAACAATTGCAAAAGAAAACCCAAGAACTCGCTATGAACTTTTATATAAAGTACCGAATAGATATAAGTAGTCCTAAAAAAGTGGGTGAGTTTTTAGAAAACCATTTGAATATTTCCCTTCCTCGTACCGATAAAGACAATATAATCACCGACGACAGCGTGTTGGTAGAACATCTTGGTAGCGAAAACGAAAAAGTAAAAGATGTAATAAGCAGCGTATTGGAGTTTAGAAAAATTCATAAGTTGCAAGAAAAGCTATCGGAGATTTTAGAATACAACGAAAATAACCGTGTGCATCCAGAGTTCTGGCAAATAGGAGCCGTTACTGGAAGGATGTCCTCTTCAAGACCAAACGTTCAAAACATACCAAGAGAGTTAAGAAGCGTCCTAAAAGCTAAAGAAGGATACGTGTTTGTAATAGCTGATTTCTCACAAATAGAACTAAGGATAGCAGCAGAGTATGTTAAAGATGAGATAATGATAGATGTAATAAACAAAGGAGAAGACCTTCACAAATTCACGGCCTCCTTAATTACAGGTAAATCTTTGGAGGATATTACAAAAGAAGAAAGACAAAGAGCTAAAGCGGCAAATTTTGGTCTTATATACGGCATCTCGGAGAAATCTCTTTCTTTGTATGCAAGAAACTCTTACGGGGTTGATATGTCTATAGAAGAAGCCAAAAGATTTAGAGAAGTGTTTTTTTCTACCTTTCAAGGGATAAAAGCTTGGCATGAAAGAATAAAAAAGGAGTTAAAGGCAAAAGGTGAAATAAGGTTAAAAACTCTCGGTGGAAAACCTATGATAGCCTACACTTTTACCGATGCTGCCAATTATCCAATACAAGGTACCGGAGCAGAATTGTTGAAACTTTCAGTTTTAATTTTTTCTCAAGAGATCAAAAGACACTTTCCAAGCATGTTTCATGAAGTAGCAAACGTTGTAAACTTAGTACACGATGAGATAGTAGTGGAAGCAAAAGAGGATTATAAAGAAGAAGTATCAAAGCTTTTAGAAAACTCTATGAGAAAAGCTGGTTCTATACTTCTTAACAATGTAAAGGTGGAAACAGAGATAGTTATTAACAAACGCTGGATAAAGTAATGTTAAAGTTCTTAAGCATAAGAATTTTCCAAGGTATTTTCGTAATTTTAACTATAAGTTTTTTATCGTTTTTAGCTATAAATTTTGCACCCGGCGGATTTTTTGATCAACTTAAACTAAACCCAAGCGTATCCGCTGAGACTATAAAACAGCTTGAGGCTTTTTACGGTCTTAATAAACCGCTTTTAATAAGATATATAGATTGGCTTTCTAACGCTTTGAGGTTCAATTTAGGTTATTCTATAGAATACAACGAAAGTGTAAAAAAACTTATTTTAGAACGCATACCGAATACTCTAATGGTATCTATACCATCGGCTTTTTTATCTTGGAGTTTAGCCTTTTTTATCGGTGTTTTATCGGCTTTTAAAAAAGATACAAAACTGGATAAATTTTTACAAGGTCTAGCTTATATATCAATGTCTATTCCTTCTTTTGTAATGGGATTTTTGATTATGATGTTTTTTTATCAAACACATTTTATCAATATATCAGATATGTTAAGTGGCGTTAACATAAAGCATCTTGTGCTACCAGTAAGCGCTCTTGTCCTGTCTTCTTTTGGTGGACTATCAAGGCTTGTAAGAGCAAATGTGATTGAGATATTAAATAGTCCTATGTATATTTTTTTAAAAGCTTCGAGAGTTAACAAAGGCACTGTCGTATGGCATGTTTTGAGAAATGCTATGCCGCCTTTTATAGTACTTCTTGGATACGAGCTATCGTCTTTGATATCAGGAGCTGCCTTGGTGGAAATAGTTACCAACTGGCCGGGCATGGGGCTTCTTATACTAAATGCCGTTTTATCAAAAGATCTATTTTTAGTGATGGGTAGTCTTTACGTTGGAAGTATAATGCTTGTGCTTGGTAACATTATAGCCGATATATTACTATTCATAAACGACCCAAGAATCAAAAGAGATACTATTTTCTAACCACTTTAGTTTTCTTGCTTGCGTTCTCATTACTTTACCTCCTATGTTATTTAAAACTCTGCATTTACTCTAAGCCCATAAACCCACAGAGGACCTCTATTCTTGTCATAGCCTGGATGTCTTATATACTGAGCGTCTGGTGAGATGGATATGTAGTTGTTTAGCTGATATTTGTAGTAAGCTTCCATTATTTCTTCATAGCCATAGTTAAACTGTCCATCTTGACCTGAGCCTACGAAGAAAGAAGAAGATGGTTCGTTTATGGTCCCAGATTCTAAATATCTTTTGTGGGTGTTTGAAAGACCGTTTATAGCAAGACCTATGCCTACTTGATCTTGGGGTCTTTTCCAATGTATACCGTTTATGGAAATACCACCTGCTATATCTCTATCAGCGTCGGTGTAGGCAAAGTCTTCTGTTTGTCCGTTGTTGAAACCTGCTCTTAAGAATATTCCTGTTTTACCATCATCTGCTATAGGTTGTTCTAAGTTTATGAAAAAGCCCCACTTGTATCTTTTGTGAGATTTTGACTCTGTGCATATAACAGGATAATCGTATCCTGATTGTTCAAACTCTGTGTAATAACAAGGGCTGTTTGGAGAGTAATAGTAGCTGAAGTTGTTTATAGCCTCTTCATAGCTTCCCATTCTGCCGTAGTTTAGCATACCAAGAAGCCTTATTACAGTTCCTATATCGTTTGGTCTTAAAGAAAGCTGTGCGTTTAGGCTGTAGGCACCAGATTCATCG
>NZ_JBMFST010000025.1:0-22145 GCF_049967395.1 Hydrogenobaculum sp.
TGCTCCGTAATATCCATTATAACCTCTACAATTTGGTTTATGGAGTTTATGCTTTTTCTAAGCTTATCGGAATTGTTTGACACCTCATCTATGGCTTTTATAGAAGCGTCTATGTTTTTAGAAGTTTCCTCTAGCTTCCGTAAGCCTGCTTCCACATAGTTAGACACTTGCTGACCAACAGCTCTTATATCATGTACAGCTCTTGATAAGTCAGCGATGCCTTGATTTACTTCCGTAATAGAGCTTATTATCATCTCAAGCTCTTCCTTGAAGCTTCTAACTTGGATACCTACCCTATACCTGTAGGTTTCTAACAAAGACAACGTATGATAAAGCTTAGCAACTGTAGGTATAGTACTGTAAAACATTGTATCTACAGCCCTTTCGTAGGTAGCATCTTTCCAAACAGAAGCGTAGTTTATGACGTTGCCGTTATCATCGTAAATAGCTGTTCTATAAGATTCTATAATAGTATTACCCATTGGAATATCTGTGTTTTTCAAAACTTCTCCTGGTTTTAGAGCCTTGAAAAGTTCCTTTATACGCTCTGGATCTTTATGAAACTTGTGTATGGATATACCTAAAGGATTTGACCAATCTATATTGTAGCCAAAAGTTTTATTCATTATATCTCCATTTTTCTTTAAAATCTCAATGCCTCTTTTGTTTATATAAGTAAGCTCATTGCCTTCTTTACCGGGCTTAAACTCCGGCGTCACCACAAAAACACCTTCAGATTGCAAAGCCTCAAGTAAATCAAAACCAAGCTTAGCTTTCGCTTTAAAAGTTTCTAAATCTTTTTGTAGGTTTTGGAGCTTTGAAGATAAACTGTCTTTTTCTCTTTCTATAACTTCAAGCTTTGCTTTATAAGTTTGATTTTCTTCTCTAAGAGCGCTTAGCTCTTGCTCTAAGCTTTTTACCTTTGAAGTAGCATCTTCATATCCTTTGGCAAGTTCTTGCTTTTCCCTTTCCAACATTTCAAGCTTGTTCTTTAGTTCTTCGCTTCTATATTTCTCTTTTTCTAAAGTCTCAAATTTTTCCCTATAGCTTTGGTTTTCTTGTTTTAAAGATTTTAGTTCTTCCTCAAGCCTTTGATGCTTGTAAGTAGCATCTTCATATCTTTTGGCAAGTTCTCGCTTTTCCTTTTCCAACATTTCAAGCTTGTTCTTTAGCTCTTCGTTTTCTTGTACTACATCTTTACAAAAAATACCTTTCATAGCAACCTCCTATTTAAAAATTTTCTCTATCTTCTCTTTCAAAATTTCCGCTGTAAAAGGCTTCACTATATAGTTGTTAACACCGGCCTTTAAAGCCTCCAACACGTTTTCTTTTTTAGCCTCTGCTGTCACCATCAATATAGGTAAATCTTTTAGATTTGGGTCTTGTCTTATAGCTTTTACAAGCTCCAAACCATCCATCTCTGGCATGTTCCAGTCTGTAAGGACAAAATCAAAATGAGAAGAAGATAGTTTAGAAAGAGCATCTTTGCCGTTTTCAGCTTCTTCAATGTTTGAATACCCAAGCTGGTTTAATATACTTTTGATAACACGTCTCATAGTTGACATGTCATCCACCACTAGTATTCTAATATCTCTCGGTGGTAAAGGCATAAAAGTACCTCCTTATAGTCCAAATTCTTTCAAAAGTTCATCTACATCGTCTTGGTTTATGCGGTCTCCAGTTAAAATCTCCGTTGCCTTACCTATAATTTTTTCTTTGGTGGTTTCATCCTTTTCGCTGACTTCTATAGAGTTTACCACCATCTGAAGAAGTCTTCTCTTTGTATCTTCTATTGCTTGAATAACTTTTTTTATCTGCTGAGCTGTAATATCTTGAAAAGACATTGCCGTGTATATTTCTATAAGCTTGTTAAGGTTGTCTTGATTTAGGGTTTTTATATCTTCTAAAATCGTGTTTATGGTTTTTGTGGGACCCAGCCTTAGCAAAGTAGAAACATCTTCATCTATCTTTTTAGAATTTGTCTCGATGGCATCTAAAAGGCCCATGATGTGGTGAGTGCTTTTTTCAGTAAAGTCAATTACATCTTTTAAAGAATCGCTAGCAGATGGGAGCAAGTTAGACGTCTCCTCTATAGGAGTTTTTATATCCTCTACTTTGGTCTCTAAGTTTTTAATCTCTTCCAAAAGTTGTTTTATAATATTGTTCAAATCTTTTACCCCCATTTTACTTAACCTCTTTTGCATCAACCTCTTTTACATCTGTCTCTCCAGAAAGGGCTTTTTTGAAGTTTCTAATACCCTCTCCTAAACCTTTGCCTGCTTCTGGTAGCTTATTTGCTCCAAAAAGAAGAAGCACCACAAACAATATGACTATAAGCTCAGTAATATTTGGCATATGAAACATATAATGCAACCTCCTTAAAAATTATATCATAATTATGAAGATAAAAATTTACAAAATTTAGTTAGCTTCTTTTGGCTTTTCCTCTTCTTTCTTTTCATCGGTTTCTCCAGAAAGGGCTTTTTTAAAGTTTCTAATACCTTCTCCTAAACCCTTGCCCATCTCTGGAAGTCTATTTGCTCCAAAAAGCACCAAAACTATTGCAAATATAAGCACAAGCTTCAAAGGATTGTCAAACAAATCTCCAAACATAAGAACCTCCTATATTATTAATATAATATAATTCTTAGTTTTTGGCTTTTAAAAACCTCTACCCTTAAAAACTATTTAGTATATAATAAAATTATGTTAGAACATAACCTTAAAGAGTATTATTCGTTTGATGACGTGTTGTTAGAGCCTGCTTATGCAGACTTTTTACCCTACGAAGCTGATGTGTCCACTTATCTTACAAAAAAGATAAAGCTAAACATACCAATAGTATCTGCAGCCATGGACACTGTAACAGAATACAAGATGGCTATAGCGATGGCAAGAAAAGGCGGTATAGGTATCATACATAGAAATATGACCCCAGAAGAGCAAGCTAAAGAAGTAGAGCTAGTAAAAAAATCAGAGAGCGGCATGATATTAAAACCAATCACTATAAAAAGCACAGATACTGTCCAAGAAGCTAAAAAGCTTATGGATAAATACAAAATATCTGGCCTTCCAGTGGTAGATGACAACGGAAAACTAATAGGCATTCTCACAAACAGAGATTTAAGATTTATAAAAGCTCAGGATCTTTCAAAACCAGTTTCTATGTTTATGACTTCTAAAAACCTCATTACTGCCAAAGAAGGCATATCTTTAGAAGACGCCACAGAAATATTAAGAGAGCACAAGATAGAAAAACTACCTATAGTAGATGACGAGGGCAGAGTAAAAGGTCTTATCACCATAAAAGATATAATGAAGCGCATTCAATATCCAGAGGCTGTAAAGGATAAATACGGAAGGCTTATGGTAGGTGCCGCCATAGGAACTGGCCCTGATACTATGCATCGTTTAGAGCTTTTAGTAAATGCAGGGGTTGATGTAATAGCTGTAGATACAGCCCATGGACATTCTAAAAGAGTTTTGGAAGTAATAGAACAAGTAAAATCAAAATACCCGGATTTGCAGGTTATAGGTGGCAATATAGCCACTCCAAAAGCCGTAGAAGACCTCGTTAAAGCTGGAGCCGATGCGGTAAAAGTAGGTATAGGCCCAGGTTCCATATGCACTACCCGTATAGTAAGTGGCGTAGGGGTACCGCAGTTAAGCGCAGTGGCACACTGCTACGAAATAGCCAAAAAATACGATATACCAATCATAGCAGATGGGGGTATAAGGCATTCTGGCGATATAGTAAAAGCTATAGCAGCTGGGGCTAGCTCTGTAATGCTTGGAAACTTGCTGGCTGGTACAGACGAAGCGCCGGGCGAACACATATTTTATCAAGGCAGAGCTTACAAGGTGTATAGGGGTATGGGTTCTTTGGGGGCTATGATGTCAAGAAGGTCAGCGGACAGATACTCTCAAGAAAATCTGGAAAAATTTGTACCAGAGGGCATAGAAGGAAGAGTACCGTATAAGGGCAGTGTTATAGACGTTTTGTATCAACTCGTTGGTGGGCTTAAATCTGGCATGGGGTATACAGGATGCCCAAACATAAAAGCCTTACAAGAAAATACAAGATTTATAAAGATAACTAACGCAGGATATAGAGAGTCTCATGTTCACGATGTTGTAATAACAAAAGAAGCTCCAAACTACTCTTTAGAACCTTGAAGATATTAGACATAGGCAACACTAGGATAAAGTGCTATGAGGTAAAATCTATAGACAGCATAGGTATTTTATTTGACATATCTGCAAAAAGGCAAACGTTAGAATGTTATATTGAAAATCACAAAGAAGAAATATACGCCATCTCTACCAACAAAGAGTTTGAAGATTTTATCATAATAAATAAACTTAGAAAGATAGACACATCTTTATTTGAAAAGCTTACAAACTTCAAAAGCCCATACGAGGGATACGGTATAGATAGACTCATAAACTCTTACGCAGCTTCAAAGCTATACTCAAGCGACGTTTTGGTGGTAAGCATGGGAAGTGCCATCACATACGATATAGTGAAAAATTCCAAGGTAGAGTATGGGTATATAACACCTGGCTTGATCCAAAGAAAAGAATCTTTAAGCACAAGCGTACCGCATTTGCAAATGCCAACAAACGAACTAGGGAAAGCAAGAAATTTCAAGAAACCATCCAATACACAAGAGGCTATAGCGTACGGCATAGCAAAAGAATTACTTAGTACTATAAACACAATAAAAAGCGAGGAAAACTTGGAAGTTGTTATCACAGGGGGAGATGCAGAATTTTTTGAGGGCATATTTACCATAGATAAATTTCTTACACCAAAAGGCATATTTTTGGCTTTTAAAAAATAAATGTGTTATAATAATAACTATGATGACAAAAAAAGAGTTAGAACAGTATTTGGCTAAGCTTGAAGATTTTGTGCCGAAGATGTCGGCTAAAAAAAGTAAAAGACCGGGTAGACCTAAAAAATACGACGATAGGCTGGTATTGTTTTTGATAGCTCTAAGAGAGAAATACGGTTGGTCTTTAAGAGATTTGGAGAAAAAGGCAAAAGACATCGTGCCAAAAGGTATAGAGGTACCAGACTTTTCGTCTATCCACTACCGCATAAGAAGCATGAGAGAATATATAGAAGAGGTGAAACCGAAGCTCCTAAAAGTTATTCCCGACATAGAAGATTCAAAGGCGGATTCAAACACCAAGAAAAGCCGAAAACCCAAGAGCACAAAAACTGCAAAAAAGTAAGTTGTTGATTTAGCTAAATTTTTAAGGCTTGCCTTCCTAACCATATTTGGTTATACTAATACTAAATGGTTAGTAGGAGGTAAAGCCGTGAATACTAAAAAGAAGTATCTTAGCGTTAAAGAATTGGCAGAGCTACTTGGCTGTAGCACAAAAACTGTCTACCGTATGATACAATGCGGTAGGTTTTGGACAGAAGATGGAGAAAAGATAGTGAAGTTAAATGGAGCCTATAGAATACCTCTTTCAGCTATAAAAAGGCTGGAAACCGAAGAAATATGATAACAAGCACATTAGGTTTAACCACAAACTATGCGCTTATATTTGTATCTGGGTTCTTATCGTTTGTACACTGCTACGGCATGTGCGGAGTATTTCCCGCTAGCGTATCAAAATTAAGTGAAGAAGATAATATAAAAAATATTATTTATCTTTTTCTTTACAACTTAGGTAGAATGCTATCTTATGTATTTCTTGGGTTCTTGGTAAGCTTTGGTAGCATGAAGTTTGGAGCTTTTATAAGCAATATAAAGTATATTTCTGGAGTATTTTCGGTAGCTATTGGCATACTAATGGCCTTTATAGGTCTAAAGCTGATTTTTGGGAAAGCTATAGGCAGCATAGGCTTTTTAAACCCTCTTTACGAAGGTATCATATATATAATAAACGTTTTGTCCAGCACAAAAAGTATTTTTTCGCCATTTTTAATAGGGGTTTTTAACGGGTTTTTGCCATGTCCTATGGTTTATGGGTTTTTACTTTTGGCAGCTCTTTCTAAAAGCCCTATACAAGGTATCCTCATAATGTTTAGTTTTGGATTAGGAACAATGTTTACGATGTTTAGTTTTGGATTCTTATCAAAATATCTTATCAAACTAAAGCATCAAGCTGTGTATAAATTAATAGGTGTGATACTCATATACTTTTCCTACGAATCCATAGCGAGAGTTTATATGAGTATATACAATTGCAGATGATAGACTTATACAACGTAACAGCATCTTCTAACATATGGGTAACGCTACTAACAGCTTACTTGTTGGGGATAATACACGGCATAACACCGGATGAACATACTTGGCCTATAACATTCAGCTATTCCGTTGGAAGCTACTCGGCAAAAAAAGGGTTTTTAGTAGGTTTATCTTTTTCACTAGCTTTTACGCTACAAAGGGCTATAGCCAGCGAGCTAGCTTACTTTTCTTTGGTAAATTTTTTAAAAATACCAGTATTAGAATACATAATATATATATTAGTGGGCTTGGCTATGGCTTTTGGTGGTTTCTACGTATTTAAGTATAAAGACATGTTTCATATACACTTTGGCAAGATAGACACTTCGCATCACAAAGAGGCACTTCTTGGACACGCCATAGATGATACCCACGAAGTCATAACCATAAAGATGGCGATGTTACATGGATTTATAGCAGGCTGGGGTTTTGGGGCTTTTGCAATCATCATATATACCGTATTGGCTCCTTCTATGCCAAACGCCTACACCGGTTGGTTGCCAGGGTTTATGTTTGGGCTTGGTACTACAACGGTGCAAGTAGTTATGGGTACCTTGTTTGGACTCCTCGGTAAATCTTTAAATTTACCACACGAAGTATCTAGAAAAATAGCAAGAACCACCGCTGCAAGAACGCTATTTTTTGGCGGTATCTTGTTTTTTATAGTTGGAGTAATAGGGCTTTTAAAACCGGAATGGTTAGAGTTTAGCATAAAAACGCCGTTAAAGATTCACAATCTTCATGAGCTTGACATAGGATTTTTCTTAGTAATAGCAACAGTTATGGGAATAGGGTTGTCTAGTATGGTAATTGAAACAATAAAATACAAAAAATATTACAGAGTATAAATATCTAAAGAAAGCTTTAGCTTTACCATGCCTCTAAAGTTTTCTACCAAAGTGGATGCATCGTCGCCATCTTCCGGAGATGTGGCTATAGTATAAAACATATTTTGTCCAAAAAATTCCTTTAGTTCGTTTACTATGTGTATAGCTCCTTCTTTATTGGTACCAAAAAGTAAAAGCACAAGCAAATCTTCAAACACAAAAAATGCATCTGATGCCCTAGTTGAATCTATTAAGGCTTTTAGAATGCTCTCATCTTTTTTATCAAACCTTATACCAAGAAGCGTTATGTTTCTTAATACGCTTAAATCTTCTGCTAGGCTTAGCTCTCTGTCTATTCTTCCAAGCAAAGAAAAGGAATATCCCACCAACGGTAAAAAATCTTTCTTATCAAACAATATACCCATAACTTAAATTATAATACAAAAACACTTTCTTTTTTTATATTTTCACCAATAAACACCAAGAAAGACTTGCCGTCGTATTTTTCTATGGGGCTCAACTCCGTATAACCAAACACGTAATTAACAACCATTGGAGTTTGAAAATCCTTAAGCCTCACGATACCTTTTATCCTATATATATTTTTAGGTATATTCTTTAGCTTTTGCTCTAATTCATAATAAGATAGCTCCTTTTCCAAAAATACCGCAAACTCTCCTATGTTAGATTCCTCAAGGTGATTTACCAAAGACAAATGGGCTGGCAGCTTTGGTAAATCTCTTATAGGATACACATGTTTAAACAAATCTTCGTCTACTTGGCCGTATTTACTTTTATAGATTTTAAAATCTTTAAAAAATTCTTCTGAAGTTAGAAAATCTCTTAGGTTATACTCTTTCTTTATAGCCTTTATCTCGTTTTCTATATTTTCCAATTCTTTTTCAGATATCAAATCTATCTTATTTACAACTATTATATTTGAACTACCTATTTGATATTTAAAAGTTTCGTTGGATTTATAGTTATGAAAATTTTTGGCATCTACAATACACACAACACCTTCTAACAAAGAGCCAATGTTTTGTAGACTCAACATTATGGGAAATGGATTTGAAGCTCCAGAGGTTTCTACAAAAAGAAAGTCTGGATTGTATTTTTCTAAAATCTCGTAAACGCCTTTTTCAAACTCCGCCTGCAAGCTACAGCATATACAACCTTCGGAAAGCTCAAGCACGCTAGAGTAAACGTTTTGAAGTATTTTGCCATCAACACCTATATCACCTATCTCGTTTACAATTACAGCTACTTTTTTATCTTTAAAATGCTCTTTTACAGCTTTTAGCATAAAAGTAGTTTTACCAGAACCTAAAAACCCCGTTATTACAAAAGAGGAAATCATTGCTGATTGCCTGAGGTGTTAAATTTTGTCATATCTGGTACTTGCACCTTACCGGTGGCTGTATTAACAACGCTTCCAGATATCACATAAGCCATATCGTTTCTTATCCTAATAAAAAATGTCTTGTTGTCTACGCTTTTTAGTATAACATCACAATACCCTGGCACAGATTGAGAGGGAACGATAGCTAATATTGTATACGTGGCTAAGTTTTGGGATAGAAGGTAGCCTTTTATAGCATCTTCGGTAGGGCATTGATTCTGAGAACTTGAAGGTTGAGAGTTAGATGATGAGTTTGTAGAAGGGGTGGGAGTTTGCGGAGGATTAACGTTTTGAGAAGGCAATACAGGTTGTTGGACAATCTTCACATTTTCACCAAAAGCCAAAAAACTAAGTAAACATGATACACAAAAAAACTTTTTCATAATTTTAATTATAACACTGCAAAGGACATTTTGTTAAAATTAGGCTATGGACTTAACAAAAGAAACCATCGGGGGAAAAGTTGATATATCTATACTGATAAAAGAACACACAATAGATATAAAAGATGTTGATAAAATAGATACTTTTGGAGCTATTTTTATATTGGAGCTTTTAGAAAAATACAAAGATAAAAAACTTGTAGGCAAGAAAGAACATATAGAGTTTATACAAAAAGTAAAAGAATTATTAAAATACAACGACGAAAAAACAAAAAAAGACACAAATATAAACGTATCTTTAACATTTTTAGAATATATAGGGGTATTGGTTTATCATGGTTTTAAAAACGTAAAAGATATAGAATTTGAATCTTTTCTAAAAGAGATAGAAAACTCTGGCGTTGGCTCTCTTTTCATATTGGCAGTGCTTTCGTTTTTAGTGGGGATAGTGATAGCCTATCAAAGCGCCAGTGAGCTCATAAGCTTTGGGGCAAATATATTTATAGTAAATTTGATAGGCATATCGGCTTTTAGAGAGCTTGGCCCGCTCATCACCGGTATAATATTGGCTGGCAGGGTAAGCAGTGGATATACGGCAAACATAGGCATAAGAAACGTATACGAGGAGCTTGATGCCATCGAGGTGATGGGTATATCTCCTTACGTAGTGTTTGGCTTGCCAAGAATAATAACTCTTACATTTATAACGCCTTTATTGGTACTTTTTTCTAGCAACGTAATGGTATTGGGCGGGGCTATAATAGCGAAAACGTATTTAGATATTCCTTTTAATATGTTTTTTGATAGATTAAGAGAAGTTGTAGGATTTAACCAAGTGTTTGTGGGTTTGATAAAAGCTCCGTTTTTTGGGGCATACATAGGGCTTGTGGGTACATACTTTGGTTTTTATTCTGGTAAAAAGCCAGAAGACGTTACGTTGAACGTGATGAAAAGTGTAGTGATAAGCATATCTGGTATCATTGTAATAGATGCTTTATTTTCTATCATCTTTGCAAAGATTGGTATATGATAGAGTTTAGAAATGTCTATTCCTCTTATGGCAATTATATCGTGCACGAGGATATAAGCTTTAAAATAGAAAAATCAGAGATAGTGGCTATAGTAGGTGGAAGCGGGGCTGGTAAAAGCACGCTTGTAAAGCTTATGCTATTTCTTATAAAACCAAAATCCGGAGAGATATTTTTTGACAGCCAAAAAATAGATTACAACGACGAAAAAAATATACAAAGAATTAGAGATAGAATAGGAGTAGTCTTTCAATTCAACGCCCTTTTTAACTCTATAACAAGCGTAGAGAACGTAATGTATCCTGTATTAAAAAAGACTTCGCTATCAAAAGATATCGCTTTTAAAAATGCCGTTGTAAAGCTAAACATGGTTGGTTTTAAAAATATATGGGCTTATCCGGGTGAGCTTTCTGGGGGTATGAAAAAGAAAGTGGCTTTGGCAAGGGCTTTGGCGCTAGAACCAGACATACTCATACTTGATGAACCCACCTCTGGCTTAGACCCAATATCTGCCGATGAGTTTGATAGTCTTATAAAATCTATAAGAGACAGCTTGGGCACCACCGTTGTTATGGTTACTCACGACATAGCTTCTTTAAAAATAGTTGATAGAGTGTTGATACTTTATGACAAAAAGCTTATTTTTAATGGGAGTCCATCTTTGTTAAAAGCTCAAAACCACCCATGGATACAATCTTTTATAAACGGTCAAAGAGGTCATTGTTATGATTGAAGGGAAACCAAAATACACGCTTATAGGATTTTTTATAGTTTTTGGAATAGGCGTTTTAATAGCCACCATATACTTTTCTACAAGTTTTTTTAAAGACAGGGATTTAAACACTTACTATGTTCTTACAAAATATTCGGTAGCTGGTTTATCTGTAGGCTCACCGGTAAAATACAAAGGTGTTGATGTTGGAAAAGTAAGCGCTATAAAGATAGCAAGAGACCAAGAAACCCTTGAGATAAAGATATCCGTAGAGAAAAATCTTGACTTAAAAAAAGATGTAATAGCAAGCTTAGGGATAGCTGGTATAACCGGATTATCTTACATAGACTTAGAGCGTGAAAAAGGAGTAAAAGCCTTTTATGACAAAGATTTAGAAGCCTACGTGATACCTATGAAACCATCAGAACTTCAGCAAATATCAAATTATATCCCTCAAATACTTGATTCTGTAAATAAACTTATAAACAATCTAAACAATCTAATATCTTCTAAAAATACCAAAAAATTTGATACATTGTTTAACAACATAAACGATACCATAAAAAATCTAAACAGCCTTATAGTGGCGTCTAAAAGCTCTTTATCCAATACAAACAAAGTCTTGACGGCTTTTAACAATAAGATAAACGAGCTAAACGTACAAGATATAAACACTACCGTAGAAAAATATAACCTTCTGGCGGATAAGCTAAACAAAGAAACAAAAGAGCTAAATACCCTTCTTAAAAGCCTAAAAACAAACTCAGATACATTGACAAACAGCGTATACCCTCAGATAAACAAAACCTTAGAAGATATACAAAAAACATCTAAAGAGATGAGAGTTCTAATAAAACATATAAAAAATCATCCAAACTCATTTTTTATCATAAACCACCAAAAGCCTTTTCCGTTGGAGGAGACAAAATGAAGAAACTTCTTTTGGCTTTTAGTATGGCACTGCTTTCTTCTTGTGCTTTTGTCCAAAAAGAGAAAACTATAGAGTTTATACAACCAGAAGAGCACTATACAAACGCTAAAAGAGTCTATATATCAAATGTAAGCTCTCCAAGATACTTAGATACAGATGATATGGCTTATATTTACAAACATCAATTAAGGTATTTTGCAAAGCATCGTTTTCCTTGTAGTTTAAACTGCACCGTCAAAAATTATCTTTTAGAAGCGCTACCTTACTTAGTGGAAAAACCCATATCAGATTATGAGCTCTCGATATACATTTACGACTTTGAACCAAGCTTTAAAACGTTTCACAGCGGGAATATGATGCTAAAAGCAAGGTTTTATTTAAAGCATAAAAACACCTACAAAATAGAAGATTTTAACTACGATAAAGCTTTTTCTGTCAAAGATTTTAGCGGGCTTATAAATCAAGAAAACATAGCCTTACAAGCTATGACAAAAAAATTAAATAATTTTATAAAAGATGCTATAATAACATTTAAGGAGAGTAAAAATGTTTGAAGTAAGTGTGCCTGCAAACGTATCAAGTGAAGAGGAGTTTTTGAAGAACTTCAATGAAGCCACAAAAAACACAGGAAATCTCATGCTTTTTGCTGGAGATCAAAAGATAGAACATCTGAACAAAGATTTTTACGGTGAAGGTATAGCAAAAGACGATGCTAATCCAAAACATCTTTTTGAGATAGCATCAAAAGGAGAAATAGGCGTTTTTGCTACCCAGCTTGGACTTATCACAAGATACGCCAAAAAATACCCAAATATACCTTATCTTGTCAAAGTAAATTCTAAGACAAATTTAGTACCTTTTGAGCAAAGAGATCCAATAAGCTTGGGTCTTCATGATTTTGATAAAATCTTAGATACAAAACGAAAGGGAGTAAAGATATTAGGAGTAGGATATACGGTGTATCTTGGCAGTGAGTTTGAACATGTGATGCTAAAAGAAGCTTCAGAGCTTGTTTATGAAGCGCACAAAAACAACATGATAGCAGTACTATGGATGTATCCCAAAGGAAAAGCCATAAAAAACGAGCACGACCCTGAGCTTATAGCTGGAGCGGCTGGCGTAGCAGCGTGTCTTGGAGCTGATTTTGCTAAGATAAAAGTACCAAAACAAGAAGGAAAAGATGTAAAAGAGCTTCTTCAAATAGCTGTAGAAGCAGCTGGTAATACTGGACTTATATGCGAAGGAGGTTCAAAAGAAGGGGTTTTAGAGTTTTTAAAAGAGTTATATACTTACAAGCAAGCCGGTGTAAGAGGAAACGGCACCGGTAGAAATATACACCAAAGACCTTTAAAAGAAGCTATAGCTATGACAAAGGCTATATCCGCTATAACAATCTACAATAAAACACCAGAAGAAGCATATAAAATTTTTCAGGATAACCTATGATATATACAATTACTTTAAATCCAGCTTTGGATAGGACTATATGGCTTGATGAACTAAAGCAAGACGATACCAACAGAATATTAAAAGAAGAAAAATATGCGGGCGGTAAAGGTATAGATGTATCGAGGGTGTTGTTTAATTTCGGCGTGCCTAACGTAGCTCTTGGTTTTGTAGGAGGGTTTGCGGGGCTTGAGATCGAAGGGCTTTTAATAAACGAAGGGGTAAATTTTGATTTTATAAGAATATCAGAAGAAACAAGAACAAACATCATTATAAATACAAACAACAATCAAATTATAATAAGTGCAAAAGGGCCCAACACACCGCCGTTTGAACTTACAAAATTGATGGAAAAGCTAAACAACTTGGACAACCCTTCTTATATAGTAATATCTGGTTCGCTACCAGAGGGTCTTAAACCAGCTGTATATGCAAAGATAATAGATATGGCAAAATCAAAATCTGCTACGGTAGTCCTTGATACTGATGGAGATGTCTTAAAATTTAACATAAGCCACAAACCAGACATTATAAAACCAAATAAACACGAACTTTCTAGGGTAGTCGGAAGAGATATAAAAACTATAGAAGACGCTGTAATAGCCGCAAAAGAGATAAATAGAATGGGTGTAAGAATAGTTTTGGTATCTTTAGGTAAGGACGGAATGGTTTATGTAAGTCAAAATGCAATAATGCATGCAACACCTCCTGCTGTGAAGGTAGTAAATACCATAGGGGCTGGTGATTCTGCCGTAGCTGGTTTTATATACGCCAAACATATGGGGCTTTCGGATGAAGAGGCTCTAAAATATGCGGTAGCAACCGGAACAGCCACAACGCTTAAACCGGGCACAGCGTTAGCTACGCTAGAGGATGCTGTTGTAATAAAAGAACAAGTAAAGTTAAGATACTTGTAGTTAATGGCTTGCTAAAGATTTCACGCGCTCTTCTTTCTCTATTATTTCGGCTATCCTTATACCGAAGTTTTCTCCAACTACTACAAGCTCAGCCTTAGCTATGAGTTTCCCGTTTGCATAAACTGATACAAAACTATTTATAGACTCATCTAAAGCCACCACAGAACCAGGCCTTAGGTTAAGCAACTCTTTTATAGTTATTACCGTCGTGCCTATCACTACGGTAATAGAAAGAGGTATATCAAGTATGCGCTGTAAATCTTTAGATACATCTTGCTCTTGTGTAACTGCTTGAGCTTGTTGGTTTTCAGCGTTTGACTCAGTTTGAGCTTGGGCTTGCATAGCCTCTTCCCATAACTTCATCAAGTCTTCATCGTTTTGAGGTGTAGGTTCTGCCTTATTTTCTTCTTCCTTAATCTCTTCAGGTTGCTGATCTTGTTTTTCTTCCTCTGCCATTATTAACTCTCCTTATTATCCAATAATTTTAGTATTTTAACAGCTTTTTTAGAATTAGAGCGCCCTAATACACCATACATCTTAAGTACCCCCTCTATATTTACCTTTACTGGCTTGTTGGCAGAAGCTTTGAGTGTTATAGTGTCACCTACTTCCCATTCTAGTATATCTTTTACCGTAAAATTACCGCCATCTATTGTTACAGACAAACTAACTGTTAAATTTTTTATTAAATTTTTAATTACACTATCGTAATCAACATACTCTGACACTTCTGATACGTTTCTTAATCTATCTACAACGGGCTCTAAAGAAGAGTTTTGTATAGCAAGAAAAACAGGATACTCTATGCCATCCATCTCTACATTTATATGGGCCTGTATAAACATTTCCTTTTTAGAATTCATAGGAGCTATAAGAGCTGGATTTACTTCTGTTTCCAAATACATCACTTCCCCAGACAATATGCTATTCCAACTTTCTTGAAAAGCGCTCAAAAGCAAATCTACTACTTTCTTTATAATTTTTAACTCTAACTTTGTAAACTCCTTACCCTCTATCTTGTAAGGTTTAGCCGAACCGCCAAATATAACGCTTACTATACTATAAATCATTCTTGGGTCTAATATCAAAAAGTGCGTGCCTTTTAACCCAGTAATATTGAACATGTTTATACAAGAAGGAACCGGTAATTTGCTTATCAAATCTTCAAATCTTATAAGGGATGTTTCCGCTTTGTAAACGTTGTTAATAGCCACTACCAAACTAGATAACTTTGCCCTTGAAAGTCTGCTCCACTTTTCTAATATAATCTCAAGTCCTGCTATTGTACCTAAAGAGATGTGCTCTAAATCGTCTACATCAAACTTCTCATACCCTAAAGATTTTTCCTCTACCTCTTCTTCTTTACCTAGAGACTTTAAAAGAAGGTCTACCTCATCCTGACCTAAAATCTGTTCAGCCATAGTTGTTCACCTCTAAACCTTTTTGGCACTAAGCCAATGCTTAATAAGCTTTGCCACCTTATCTGGATTTTCTTTAGTAATTTTTATCATCTTATCAACGGTAATAAGCTCCCTAGCTTTTTCTCTTAGCTCTTCAGTTTCAAGCGATTCTAAAGCTTCCATAGCCGCACTTACAGCTGGTAATTCTTGAACTTCCGGTTTTTTTCTGGTTTTTAAGAACACAAAAAGCAGTATTCCAAGCAACAAAAGAAGCAAGATACCAGCTATACCATACTTTGCATAAACAATATATATAGGAGGTTTCGGTACCACAGGTTTATAAAAAGGTACCGCTATAACAGATACGGTATCACCTCTTTTTGGATCTACACCGGCAGCCGCAATTACCAATTGTCTTATACTATTTAGATTTACGTTTTTAAGGTCGGCATTTACTATGACGCCTACGCTCATTCTCTTTATACGTATGGTCTTGTCTACAACGTGAGTTTTTTCTACACTAACATCGTAGTTTGTAGTAACCTCCTTTTTCGTAGATTGAAAATTGGCGTTTGGTCTAAGACCACTCATTGGTGGTATATTTGAAGCTGTACCTGGCACTCCAGATACGCTTGTGCCTGTAGTAGTTTCTTGTTTTTTCTGTTGACTAACTACTGCCGTAGTGTTGGGATTGTAATTTTTTGATTTCGTTTCCACTTGAGAGAAATCTGGTTCCACGTCCACAGCAACCCTAACGTTGTTGTAACCAAGAGCCTGACCCAACACTTGCTCAAGATGCTTTGTTATAGAATTTTCTAAATCGGTTTTTACCCTTAACTGTTCGTTTGTAAGGTAGGAAGAGGGGTTGTTTAGTTCTTCCGTTAGGTCCACGCCGTTGCTGTCAACTACGGTCACCCTGTTGGGAGTTAAATCGGGCACACTAGCAGCCACCAAATTCCTTATAGCTATCACCTGGCGTCTTGTGATTGAAGCCCCTGGTTTTAGTTCTATAAATACTGAAGCCGAGGGTTTTTGGCTTTGGGTTATAAATATGCTTGGTTTTGGTATAGCTAAATTTACCTTTGCTTTCTCTATATTTCTAAAACCTAAGATGGTATTTGCTAGCTCTTCTTCTAAGGCTCTTTGATATTCTACATGCTGCATGAAATCTGTCATTCCAAGTGGCATTTTGTTTAAAAGTTTAAAACCTGGATAGCCTTTCGTTGGAAGTCCCATAGCAGCAAGTTTTAATCTTAGTTGTCTAGCCTCTTGTTCTGGCACTAAAATCGTTCTACCATCTTGAGTTATTTTATATTTTACGTTGTCTTTTTCAAGCTGCTCTACTATGGCAGCCATGTCTCTGTTGTTTAAATCTCCATACAAGACTGTATAATGTACTCTTGAGGTCAAAAAAAATATTAACCCAGTTAAAAGCGCTAAAACTACAGGTATAGACAAAACCGCAATTTGCTGAGTCTTATTTAAAGCTTGGAAACGCTCTTTTAAATTGTTTAATATTTCTTTGTAGTCCATAAATTATTTAGACTTGAGTATTTATAAGAGTCTGATAAGCATCTAAAAGCTTGTTTCTCACCTGCACCAACAAGTTTAACACTACACCAGCTTTATCAAATTGGACTACGGCGTCGTGAAGCGGAATATCGGCACCTTCTAATATAGCTTTTTTGGTAGTTTCAGCAGTTTGCTGAACATCGTTTGTATAGTTTAGAAAGTTTGACAATACATCAAAAAAGGTTTCTCCTTGAGAATTTTTTTGTTTTTGAGGCTTTTCTAAAGAATTGTTTGCAAATAAATCAGGTATACCAGTTATCTTATTTTCCATAATCAGGTCCAACTATTAATAGTAAACTGAGCTATATTCTTTGTCATGTTAAAAGCGCTGAGATTAGCTTGATAGCTCTGTGTAGCAGTAATCATATCCACCATCTCGGTGGTAACGTTTATATTTGGTTCCTCCACATACCCTTGAGCATTTGCATGCGGGTTTGAAGGGTCGTATATGAGCTTAAAACCATTTGATTGTCTAATCTCACTCACATTTACCGGCACTAAACCGTCTGAAAGCATATTTTTATCGTAAACTGCTTGAAACACTGGCTCTAATTTTTGATAAGGGGTGCCATCATTTTTGTAAGATTCGTAGTTTGCAAGGTTTGAAGCGATAGTGTTCATTCTGATGCGCTCTGCATACATGCCAGAAGCAGATACATCAAAAGCGTTAAATATGTCAAGCATAATTTACCTCCTTTATTGCCCTTTTATGGCTGTGTTTAATTCGTTTATATTGTCTGTTATCATTTTCATATAAGTCTCGTAGGCTATATAATTTGCGTTTGCCTCGGCCATTTGCTTTTCTATGCTTACGTTGTTTTTATCGTTTCCTATAAGCCCAGATTCTTTTTCCAATATATCAAAATGAGGTCCTGTTTGTACTGGTTGAATTTGTTTTTTGGGGTTTGTTATCTTTAGAGCGAGCTCTTTTTCAAAAGGCACAAACCTTACGTTTAATTCCTTGTAGTGAGGTGTATCTGCGTTGGCTAAATTGCTAAGTATAACCTTATGCTTTAACCATGTATAATCTAAATAAGGAACTACTTCATCTACACCACCAAAAAGCCCCATAGCTATTCACCCCACAAAACAATAGTCGCCTTAGCCCAAACGTTTTGGCTATTTTTAGCCAAACTTAATATATATTTTAACTCATTTTTGTCTTTTAGCAAGTAGCTAATGTAAGCGGCTTTATATAAAGCCCACCAATATGTGTCGTCTTTCGTTTTATTGTAGGTCTCTATATAAGTTTTAAAATATTTTAGAGCGTTTTGATAATCTTTCTTGTTTAGCTTTAATATGCCGTCTTTTAAAAGCCCAAGCTTAGCGTAATCTCTTAATCTATAGGAGTTATAAATATTTTTATGAGACAAAAATCTATCTAACATGGTATCGTCGTTGGTGTAATAGCCTATTAAAAATTCTGCTTCTTCCTTGTCATCACCTTTTAAATTGTTTAAAACAGAATTTAAATCGGCTACGCCATCTTTTATATTTCCTTGTTCTATGTAAAACTCTCCTTGTAGAAACGTCTTTATATTTTGGTCTTGGATGCCGTTTGTAAATCCAAGTCCGTTGGTATCACCTATATACACAAAAACTCGTGATATGTTCTCGTAAGTATTTGGCTGTAAAAACATCGCAAATAAAGACGGGTCTTCTTTATAAACGCTATAAAGCCTATAGGCAAAGGTTTCATTGTAAGGGTTCTCTCTTGATATAAGGTTTGTTATATAATTTATAGGCTTTTCAAATGATACGTTGATATCATCAAAATTTATAGGTCTATTTGGGAATTTTATATTTAAAAAGCCTATAAACATATCTTGAATTTCTTCTGGAGTAAGTCCACCTTCAAGGTAGTAATTGAGAAGGCCGAAATCTGGATATAAAGATAAAACGCTTGGGAAGTGAAGCCACATAAGCTTATCTAACGTATTTTGATAAAACGGTATTTTGTAAGTAGCCAAATAATCAGGGTGCATCCATAAAGAGCTAAGGGATATATAGGCAACTGGGTTGTAAAAAACTCCATCATGTTTTAAAAACTCCCTTAAAATCTTATGAGCATCAAGATAGTCTTTCGTTGTAAGATATATAGACATTAATATAAAATTTACCTTGTTTTTGTATCTTCCATATATATCTCTTCTTTTTGAAAGTTCAAGGTGAAACATGGCATTCTGCCAATCGGACAGCTTATAAAAGGCGTATCCGTAAAGAAACTCGTAATAAGGGTGATAAGATAAGAAACTATCGTAGTTAGAAGCTTCATGAAGCATGAAGGTAGTAGTTTTATAGTCTCCAGTCAAAAAATAGTATATACCGTAATCAAAATAATAAAGGGCTGTATCTTCTGGAGTTTTTATATCTTTGTTTTGAATGCCTTTTATATAATCTATGCCATTTTTATCGTGGTTTCTAAGCGTTGCATAGGCTAACTTAATCTTATACTTGTTGACGTTTGGGTATTTGCTTGATAAAACCATAAAAACACCGCCAGCTTTGTTGAAATCTCCTAAAAGAAGATATATATCGCCTATTATTTCTCTTTGTAGAGCTATATAAGAAGGGACTTTGTAATAAAATGGATACATATTTAGCATAACTATAGCGTTTTGGACGCCTTTTATATTTCCACTGTAGTAGTTTTCGTAGGCGTAGGCTTTTGCTATGTAAAGATAAGAAAGTTCACCGTATTTACTTTTTGGGGCCATAGAGTACACATCCATAAGTTCTGAAATAGCATCTTGGTAATCTCTTAAGTGTATGAGTTCTATGGCGTGGTTTAGCTTTTTTTGTAAATATGCGTTTAAATTAGAGCTTACACCAAAGGATTTTATACCAGAAGCTGCCAACAAAACAAGTATAAATACAAAAAGTATAAAAAGCTTCTTTATAAAAAGCTTCATGAATCTATTTTAAAACTTTATGGTTTAATACGCTTATCATATTTCTAACACCTATGTTTAGATATTCCAAGAAACTAAGCACCACAAAAACACCAACCACATCGTAAAGCAAATCTATAAATCTTATTTCGTAACTCTTTATGTTCTCTATAAAAAGCCCACAAAAAAGCACTATCATAGAAAACGTGGCAAGCTTTCCAAGGTAAGATGGCTTTGGCACCACACCAAAATATAGCAACAAAACACTCCCTAAAATTATAAACATCTCTCTAGCCAATATCAGCTTAAAAAGAATGGTTGGCATGTGGTACTTTAGTTTTATGAAAGCAAAAGACAAAGACAATATCAAAACTTTATCGGCTATAGGGTCAAGCAGTTTGCCCAGAAAACTTACGCTGTTTGTAAGCCTTGCTATAAGCCCGTCAAAAGCATCTGTTATGCTAACTAAAATAAAAAGAAAAAAAGCAAGATTTATATCGGCTTTTACTAAAAATAAAAAAAATGGAGATACCAAAAGCCTAAAAAATGATAAAAAATTTGGGATTGTAAAAATATTTGACGAGTTCAATTTATACCAGACCTCAATATATCGTGAAGGTGTATTATGCCTATGGGTTTTTCGTCCTCTTCTATGATGAGAACAGTTATCTTGTAATTTTCCATCAAAGATAGAGCTTTTGCAAGTATGTCAGATTTTGATATAGTTTTTGGGTTTTTAGTGCAAACTTCATACACTCCGGTAGTATTTATATCTACTTTACTTTCCAAAATCCTTCTTATATCCCCGTCTGTAAGTATACCCACCAACTTTCCAGCGTCATCTACTATTGCTGTAGCTCCAAAACCCTTTTGAGTTATCTCTATGATAGCCTCGTAAATCTTTGCATCTTTTTTTACAACAGGAAGCTCATCGCCAAAATGTCCTACATCCTTCACTTGCTTTAGCTTCTTGCCTAAAAAACCAGCCGGGTGCAAAAGGGCAAAATCTTCTTCTTTAAAACCGGAAAGCCTCAAAAGACTCATAGCCATGGCATCGCCAAGGACAAGCATAGCGGTGGTGGAAGAAGTAGGAGCCAAATTTAAGGGGCACGCTTCCTTTTCAACGTTAAGCACTATCGATATATCGCTTTGTTTTGCCAAAGTAGAATTTTTCTTGTTTGTAACAGATATCAAAAAACAGCCAATCCTTTTTATATAAGGAATCATGTAGAGTATTTCAGCAGACTCGCCGCTGTTTGACAAGGCTAAAACAACATCCTCTTTTGAAATAATACCAAGGTCTCCATGCAAAGCCTCGTTTGGATGCAAAAACACCGCTGGAGTGCCAACACTTGCCATGGTAGAAGCTATTTTTCTAGCTATATGGCCTGACTTACCCACTCCAGTCAGTATAACCTTTCCTTCAGAACGGTATATAACATCTATGGCTTTTTCAAAATCTTCGTTTATTAAAAGCTTTAGACCTTCAACAGCCTCCAATTCTTTCGAGATAGTCTCTAAAGCTGTCTCTTTTACAAGGCTCATTTGTTAAAACGTTCTATCGCCTTCTTCAACTCCTCATAAGCTTTTTCTTTGGATATAAAATTTTTTATCTTAACCCATTTACCCTGCTCTAACTCTTTGTAGTGCTCAAAAAAATGTTTTATTTTATCTTTTATGTGCTCTGGTATACCATCTACATCTTTTATATGAGAAAAAGAAGGGTCTACCTTTTTATGAGGTACTGCCAGAAATTTAGTATCAATACCAGCCTCATCCTCCATCTCAAGCATGCCTACCAAAGAGCATCTTATTACAGAACCAGGAACGGCAGAAAAATCAGATATCACAAGTATATCGGCAGGGTCTCCATCTTCAGCCAAGGTATTTGGTATAAAACCATAGTTAAAAGGATAATACAT
This sequence comes from Hydrogenobaculum sp., assembly GCF_049967395.1. Taxonomy (NCBI): domain Bacteria; kingdom Pseudomonadati; phylum Aquificota; class Aquificia; order Aquificales; family Aquificaceae; genus Hydrogenobaculum; species Hydrogenobaculum sp. The sequence continues at coordinate 21,683 of NZ_JBMFST010000025.1, forward strand.
CGCTGTAAAAAGCACTCTATCTACAAATATAACACCGCTTTCTTTATCAAGCTCATATTTGATGTTGCTGTCTTTTGGTATCTCTATAAAAGCGTAGATATCATCGGGTGGATTTTTGCTTACTACTTTGCTTAAGTCCATAACATTTCCTCCTTTAAAGTTTAATATATTATAACAAACTATCTACCAAAGTAAGTAATAGGGTCTATAGGAGTGCCGTCTTTACTCCTTAGTTCAAAGTGAAGCTCGCAGGTAGAAGTACCGGGCTTTGTCCCCACCAAACCTATGGTTTGACCCTTGTTTACCATCTGACCTTTCTTTACAAAAAGCTTTTGGTTGTAAGCGTAAACCGTTATAATACCTCCACCATCCACTATAGCCATATTGCCGTAAGCTGCCAAGTCATCACCGCTATACACCACTATGCCTGAGTTTATAGTTTTTACCGGTTTTCCGCAGGCGG
>NZ_JBMFST010000026.1:0-20365 GCF_049967395.1 Hydrogenobaculum sp.
ATACAACTTTGTAAGACCACATTATGCTTTAGGATATATGACTCCTGCTGAAGTAGCCTATGGAAATAAAGAATACAATTCTGGAGTAAGGTTGTAAATATGTGTTATAATTTTTTTGTGGTAAGTGTTCACGATGTACTGAACTCGTACAGTACAAAAGAGAATTAATGTTATCATATTAAATATGAGAGAATACGAAATAAGAAAGTTAGAGTTTAATAAAATAAAAGAAAACATAAAATTAAGGACACATTCTATCGCAAGTGCAGATTATATAGAGAATATAAAACCTATTCCAAAAGGCGAACTTTCACAAGAACAAAAGTTAGTTGAATGTTTTATGAAGCTTTTAAGACAAAAAGAAAATATTTTGTATAGCTTTGACGATATCTCTAAAAGCCTCAAAAAAGCAATGATAGAAGAAAGCGTGTTGGGAGTGGATGAAATACTTAGCATATACAGAGTTTTAAAGATTGTAAGAGATGTAAGAAAATTTTTAGTGGATGCTTTGGATAGGTGCGATGTATTCAACAAAATACTGAAAGATTTAGGCACGTTTCAAACGCTAGAGGCTGAGATAGAAAGAACCATAGACAATTCTGGTGTTGTCAAATCAGAAGCTTCTAGAGATCTTTTTGAGGTAAGAAAAGAGATAAAGCAAGTAGAAAAAACTATCACGGAAAAATTAGAAGCTCTTTTCCAAAGACCCGATAGCGATGTTTTATTTTCCGAAAAGCTTATAACGGTAAGACAAAATAGATACGTAGTGCCGGTGAAAACTCAGAGTGTAAAAAGAATAGTGGGAATAGTGCACGGCGTTTCTTCTTCTGGTTTTACCACATATTTAGAACCTCAGATTGTGGTAGATTTAAACAACAAGCTTGCAGTTTTAAGAACGGAGGAAGAAAAACAAATACATCTTGTATTAAAAAAACTTACCTCCTTTATAAGGGAAAGAGCGAACAGGCTTTTAGAATCTTTCAACACGCTTGTAAAAATTGACGTTTTGATGGCAAAGGCATCTTTTGGTATAGAATACGAATGCTCAATACCTTCTATTGGTGATTGTATAGAGCTTTTAGAAGCAAGAAATCCCATTATGACCATCTTATCTCAAAACCCTATCCCAGTGGACATAATTTTAAAAGAAAAGAAAGGGCTTGTGCTTACTGGCCCAAACACCGGCGGAAAAACCGTCTTTCTAAAAACGCTTGGTCTTAGCTACGTTATGTTTTTACACGCTATACCTATACCTGCATCACCTAATAGCAAATTACCTATTTTTGACAACATCTTTGTAGATATAGGTGACGAGCAAGATATATCTCAATCTCTATCAACTTTCTCTTCTCATATAAAGAATATCTCGGAGATTTTACAAAACTCAACAGATAAAACGTTGATACTGATAGACGAGTTAGGAGCTGGCACAGACCCACTTGAGGGTTCTGCACTTGGTATAGCTATTCTCGATTATATAAAGAAGATAAACGCTTTTGTAGTGATTTCTACTCACCATACACCCATAAAGCTTTGGGCGGTAAATTCCGATTATTATGAACCAGCTACGCTGATGTTTGATAGGGACACCTTGAAACCTCTTTACAAAGTGCTTTACGGTACTATAGGAGAAAGCATGGGCATAGAAGTAGCCAAAAGGTTTGGCATACCAAAAGAGGTTATTTTAGAAGCCCAAAAACTTCTTGGAGAGAACACTTTGGAATACCAAGGTGTCATGGAAAATCTAAATAGACTTGTCAGAGAATACCAAGACAAAATGGAAATATTAGAAAAACACAGAGAGGAGCTTGAACTTTTGAAAAGAAAATATGAATCTCTAGTAGAAGAAATGGAAAAAGCCAAAGAAGATGCATGGAAAAATGCCGTAAAAGATGCTCAAAGTTATTTAGAACAACTTAAGAAAGAAGCTCAGGAATTTTTAGTTGGTCTTAAAGAAAAAGCTAGTTTAAAAGATTTTATAAAACAAAAACAAGAAGAGTTGAGAAAGTTTGAAAAAGAAGAGCAAGAGGCTATAGAGGTAGGAGACTGGGTAGAGTTTATGGGTGGAAAAGGTAGGGTGTTGGAAATAAGGCAAGATAAAGCTCAAGTCATGTTTGGTGATATAAAGGCTTGGATAAAGCTAAAAGACCTTTCAAAAACCACCAAAATACCAAAAACCCATACCACCAACATAAGCTTGCAACGGTTTGAAAATAAAAAAGCCGGCATGCCTGAAATAAATTTAACCGGTCTTTCAATAGAAGAAGCTATAAGCAAGCTTGATAAGTTTTTAGATAGTGCTTTTGCAAGCGGAGTAAAAATGGCAAAAATAATACACGGTGTTGGAGTGCTTAAAAAAGCTGTAACTGACTATCTTTCATCATCTTCTTACGTTGTATTCTACAGAGATGCCTATCCAAAAGAAGGTGGAGTTGGTACCACCATAGTTTATTTTTAGTATGGACAAAATAACGATCACCAAACATCTAAGGTTAGAGTTCCTAGGTCACATTTTTAAAAGTAGAGAAGAGTATGGCTTGGTGGTGTTTGGTTTTTATAGTATTTTATTCTTTGGTATAGGGTTTTTAATAGGAATATCTTTAAATACCGTTTTTAAAAGCTTTAAAACCACAAAGAAAATATCTGCGAACCCATTTCTAATAGGGTTATGGGGTATGTTTTTGGGAGCTTACATATCTTCTGATTACCTTTATCTTACAAGAAAAGCACATATTGTTGTTGATAGGATTATACTTTTTGGACTCGTATTTCTTGGTTTTTACATACTATCCAACATAATTGGAGAATTAATCTCTTTGTATGTAAAATCACGAACGCAAGAAGTCCCATCTTCAATTTTAAAAGCTTCTATAGTAATATTTATATCTACTGTTGGACTTTTTATAGCGTTCCAAAGTATAGGACTTTCCATAAGCCCTCTTATTACTACGTTAGGAGTTGGTACCGTTGTTATAGGCCTTGCTCTTCAGGATACTTTGTCAAATTTTTTGTCGGGCTTTTATATACTCGTTAGTAAAAATATAAGAGTTGGAGATTATATAAAGTTTGATGTATATGAAGGATACGTAGAAGATATATATTGGCGTACCACTCATATAAGAACTCTTTCTGGAAACGTTATAGTGGTACCAAACTCAAAACTCACATCTTCTGTTATTACTAATTATCACCTTCCTTATGAAAACATGGCGGTGGTGTTTTCTTTTTCTGTAGGGTATAAAGAAGACCTAGATAGAGTAGAAAAGCTTCTCATAGAAATAGCAAAAGATATTGTAAGCAAGGTAGACGGCGCGGATAAAACCTATGAACCGATAGTAAGATATGGCTCTTTCGGTGCTTCTGGTATTAACTTAAGTCTAGTGGTAAAAGTAAAAGAGTTTGTAAATCAATACTTTATAATACACGAGCTTATAAAAGCCATAAAGAAACGATTTGACCAAGAAAATATTGAAATTCCATACCAAACTATAAATGTAATGATAAAAAACGAAAGTTGATATAATTTTCATATGGAAAAAGATAAAAAGATAGTGCTTCCCGGCGGTGCTGGGCTTGTGGGACAAAATCTTGTAGCTTTTCTCAAAGAAGCTGGATATTCAAATATAGTAGTAATAGATAAACATAAAAAAAATTTAGACATATTAAAATCTCTTCACAAAGATGTAATCGCTATTTACGGAGATTTATCGGAAGAAGGCGATTGGGAAAGGTATATAGAAGGCGCTAATGCTTTAGTAATGCTTCAAGCCCAGATAGGAGCAAAAACTTACGAGCCATTTTATAGAAACACCATAAAATCTACAGAAAACGTTTTAAAAGCCTGCAAAAAATATAACGTAGAATATATAGTGCATATAAGCTCATCAGTAGTAAACTCTGTGGCAAAAGATTTCTATACAGAAACAAAAAAAGCACAGGAAAAGATGATTTTAGAATCTGGCATAAAAAATGTTGTCTTAAGACCTACTCTTATGTTTGGTTGGTTTGATAGAAAACATCTTGGTTGGCTATCGAGGTTTATGAAAAAAATACCTATATTTCCAATACCAGGAGACGGTAAATACATAAGACAACCTCTTTATGTAAAAGATTTTTGCAACATCATAATAGATTGTATCCAAACAAGAAAAGAAGGTATCTACGATATCACTGGCATTGAAAAGGTTTATTACATAGATATAATAAAAGCTATTAAAAAATATACAAAATCAAAAACCGTTATACTAAATATTCCATACTGGCTTTTTTATACACTTTTATATATATGGGGAATTTTTGATCCTGATCCACCTTTTACTGTAGATCAATTAAAAGCTCTAGTGGCGGGAGATATATTTGAAGTAATAGATTGGCCAAGTATTTTCAACGTAAAACCAACTCCTTTTGAAAAAGCTATAGAAGAGACTTTTACTCATCCAACATATTCTAAAGTGGTGTTGGAGTTTTGATGAAAATAGCTATAATAGGTGGCGGACCTATGGGTCTTGCAATAGGCTATTATGCAATTAAAAAAGGCTACAGTGTGGATATATACGAAAAAGATAACGTATTGGGAGGAATGAGCGCCTCTTTTGATTTTGATGGTGATATTATAGAAAAATATTATCATTTTTTCTGCAAAACAGACATGGCGCTTTTTGAACTTTTAAAAGATTTGGGCATATATCATCTTTTGAAATGGAAAAATACCTCTATGGGATTTTATTATAAACAAAAGCTTCAACCTTTTGGAGACCCTATAAGTCTTTTAAAGTTTGATGGACTTGATATAATTTCTAAGTTAAGATACGGTTTTTTAGCTTTTTATAGCACAAAACTAAAAAATTGGAGTAGCCTAGACAGAAAATACGCTATAGATTGGTTAAAATCAATAATAGGAGAAAAAGCATACAACGTGTTGTGGGACAAGCTTTTGTCTTTAAAGTTTTACCAATATCAAACCAAAGTATCGGCGGCTTGGATATGGAACAGAATAAAAAGAGTGGGACTTTCGAGGGACAGCATATTCAAAGAATCTCTTGGATATGTTGAAGGAGGTGTAAAAACTATAATAGATAGTTTAGAGAAATCGCTCCATGAGAAAGGAGCAAACGTTTACCTAAACAAAGGTGTTGATAAAATCCTTATAGAAAATAACGCTTTAAAAGGAATAGAGGTAGAAGGTGAAATATTTAGCTACGATAAGGTAATAAGCACAATACCCATTAATATACTTCAGCATGTTATAACAGATAAAAACATAGCCTCTAAGTATAAAGATTTTACATACCTTGATGTAATGTGTGTAGTGATAAAACTAAGAAAACCGTTTTCAAGATATTTTTGGATAAATATAAACGATGACGAGATAAAAATACCGGGGCTTATAAACTACAGCGCTTTAAGAGAAGATATAAAATCCAATATAGTCTATATACCTTTTTACCTTCCAAAAGATAGCGAGCTTTTTAAAAAAGATGAGTCTTTTATCAAAGACCTTTGCAAAACTTACCTTAAAAAGATAAACAAAGATTTAAAAGACGAAGATTTTTTGGCTTTTAGTATAAACATATATAAAAATGCTCAAGGAGTATATGAACCGCTTTATCTTTACAAACTCCCGCCCATAAACGTTGCAAAAGATTTTTACGCTCTTGATACCACCTATTACTATCCTGAAGATAGGGGTTTTTCAGAAAGCGTTAGAATAGCAAAGTATGTGGTAGACAGATACCTTTAGAATTTACATACAAGGTAGTCTGAGTTTTGATAATTTCTTACTATTTTAAAATCTTTATATTTTGATAAGTTTGCTGTAAATACACAGCCGTAATTTAAATTTTTTGGTGGATAGAGTATTGGTTTGTGTATTTTTACATCTATGTTTGCTATAACAGAAAACCCAACCCACCCAAAATCATCGCAATATAAAGGTATTCCTCTTTTTATGGTAAGATTGTAAACCTCTTTTGCTATCTTGTTGGTATTCTCTCTTATATGTCCATAGTATATAGGAAACGCTATGCCAAGGGCTATAAACTTAAATACTATAGCAAAGTATATAAACTTCAACATCAAATCCTTAAACTTTGGATATAGCATAACGCTAAAACAAACTGCAAAGATGCTATACAAAGGAGCAGCATACCTTATACCGCTAAAAGGTGGAAGCCAATAAGGTATAAAATTTACAATACCCACCATCCAAGCGTTTAGCAAAAATTTATCGTTTTTTAATATATCAAAATCTATTTGTCTTTTAAAAGCCAGATACAAAAATACCAAAGAGTTTAAAGACATATTTAACCAAAACTGTATAGGATAACCAAAAAATTGTTTTAAATAAGGTACGATGCCTTTAAATCTAAACTTGTTTATTATATCCCACAGCATTCCATGTTCGCTAACATTTGATTTTGGAGCAAAACCATACCACAGTATTAAGAAAAACAACGGGACAGCCAAACTAACAACTGCGGTTTTATATATGTTTAGTTTTTTAGGTTTTAATATAAAAAAAGATATTATAAGAGTAGCATAAAAATAAACAAAAGAAGTAAGAGCTTTTGTCAAAAAACCACCGGTAGCCAACAAAGATCCTAAAAATAAAAACCAATAGGATTCCTCGTAAACCCCAAGCATGGTAAACAGCATTGACATAGAAGAAAAGCCTATGTAAACCCCATCTTCATAACCAAGCCATCCATCATGAATCATTACATCACCCATGCTTAAATAAATAAGTGCTCCAAACCAACCAAGTTTTTCATCTTTGTAAACTCGTTTCAACACGTATCTTATGCTTAAAGCTGTGAGGATTGTCATAGTGATGGTTTGAAGCCTTTGGATAGCCTTGGCGTATTCCCATCCTAAAAGCTTTGAAAATATTATGGTTGGATAGTTAAAAAGAGGTGGCCTATAATAAGGCACTTTGTATATTGTTTGGAGTACGTACTCTTTGAAATAACTCATCTCAAAAGAAGGTATAACCCAGTTTGCCTCTTCTCCCACATAAGGAAGGTTTAATACAAAAATATAAGGTATTATTAAAATCAAAAACAACACTCTATAATCTTTTAAAAGCTTCATATCAAAGCCTTTCCACAGGTATGTTATATTTTTTAATCCTATAGTCTAACTGTCTCAAGGTAAGCCCAAGCATTTTTGCCGCTTTTGATTTTACATAACCACATCTTTCTAAAGCTTTTTTTATAGCCTCTTTTTCAGTGCTTTCTATAATACTCGGTATATCAGTTTTTGATTTCTCAGAGTTTATCTTTGTAGCCAACAATACATCATCTTTTGAAATATCTTTGCTGTTTATCACCACGAGACGCTCTACAAGGTTTTCAAGTTCCCTTATATTGCCTGGCCAATTGTAGTTTATAAGAGCTTCCATAGCTTCTTTTTCTATGTTTATATGTTTTTTATAATGCTTGTTAAATTTATCTAAAAAATGTTTCACTAAAAGCGGTATATCTTCCTTTCTTTCCCTTAGAGCTGGTACTCTTATAGGTATTACGTTTAATCTGTAGTATAAATCCTCTCTAAACTCTCCCCTTGCCACCATAGACGCCAGATCTTTGTTGGTAGATGCTATTACTCTTACATTTACAAAAATGCTATTTTCAGCTCCAAGCTTTTCCAATTCTTTTTCTTGTATCACCTTTAACAGCTTTGATTGGGATTGAAGGGGAAGTTCACCTATCTCATCTAAAAATATTGTGCCTCCGTTTGCTAGTTCAAATTTGCCTTTTTTAGAGTGAATTGCCCCTGTAAACGCCCCTTTTTCATATCCAAACAGCTCAGCTTCAAGAAGCGTTTCTGGTATCGCCGCACAGTTTACAGATATAAAGGGTTTATCTTTTCTTTCACTTAAAGCGTGTATTGCTTTTGCTATGAGCGTTTTGCCTACTCCGCTTTCTCCCAGCAAGAGCACAGTGCTGTCTGTTTTTGCTATTTTTTGGATAGTATCTTTTAACATAGTTATAGCTTCTGATTTCCCAACAAATCCCTCTATGCTAAAAGTATCCGAAAACTCTTTTGCCAAAAGTTGCCTTTGTTCCTCCCAAGAAGCTTTTTCCTCTTGTAAAATCCCAAAAAGTTTGTAAGACATACCTATCATAGCGCTTACTATAAGCATAATATCTACTACTCTTGTGAGTTCTTCGTATCTATCCAGGCTTTTAAAAAGACAAAAAACGCCTATGGTTTCGTCTTCTGATTTTATGGGTACACCCACAAAGGTTTCATCTTTTATTTTGTCCAAGATTTTTGTTTTGTTCAGAAAAGCTTTATCGTGTCTTGGATCTTTTATTACTACAGGTATGCTGTTTTTAAATATGTTGCCCACTATGCCTTTTCCAGATTCAAAAAGTATCTTTTTTACGCTTTGATTAAAGCCAAAAGCCTCCCTTATTTTTATAGTTTTTGCGCTTTTATCGTAAAAAGCTATGTAAGAGTATTCCACCCCCCAAAAAGAGTAAAATATTTTTAAAATATCCCTCAAAGCCTTATCAAAATCCTTTTGAGAAAGAGCCTTACTCACAGAGGTTAAAAGCGATATATCTATATTTTCAAGCTTTATCTTGTTAGTCATCTTCTTCTTTTAACTCTCTTGATAAAAGCGTATTCATACTTTCCTCAATGGACATATTTTCGTAAAGCACCTTATAAACAGCCTTTGTTATGGGAAGATCTAAATGTCTTTCTATTGCTATGTCATATAAGGCTTTTACGGTATAATAACCTTCTACTACTTCTTTTATTTCTTCTAACGCTTCCTTTGGAGATTTCTTTTTCCCTACCAAAAGCCCAAAACGTTTGTTTCTAGATTTATTAGAACCAGCCGTTAGAAACAAATCCCCAACCCCTGAAAGTCCATAAAAGGTCTTTTCTCTAGCGCCCATCAATTTTCCTATTTTAATCATCTCCTTTAGCCCCCTTGTTACCAAAGCTGCTTGAGCACTCTCACCCAAACCTGCTCCTTCCACTATACCAGAGGCTATAGCTATTACATTTTTTAAAGCACCTCCAAGGGCTACCCCTTTTATATCGCTAGAGGTATATATCCTAAAAAGCTGTGATGAGAGCAGGTTTTGAAGCTTCAAAGCTTTTTCCTTGTTAAAATATCCAAGCGTTAGGGCTACAGGCAAGTCTCTTAACACATCCTCAGCAAAAGATGGTCCAGATAAAACAAAAATGTTTGACTTTTCTATGTTGTACTCTAAGGCTAGGTCTATAACATCCTTATGGGTAGATATATCTATGCCTTTTGAAGCTATTATTGTATCTTTATCTTTGCACTTTTCTATTATATGCTTGATGCTTTGGGTTGGGGTTGCTATAATTACAATCTCATGTTGTAGCACATCTTCAACATTTGTTGTGGTTTTTATGTTAGGGTGCTTTGGTATATTGTTTAGCGCTTCTTCTTTTATATCGTATACGGTTATCGGTATTCTTTTTTTGCTAAAAGCGTAAGATAGAGCATAGCCCCACTTACCAGCTCCAAATATAAAAATCATATTTAATATTATATCAGAACGCTTATCGCATATTTTCTTAACAAGAGATGATATATATCATGGAAATGTTAATAATGAATATAATAAAATGAAAAAACTATGAAGAAGGTAAAATATGTAGGGGTGATTTTGGCAAGTTTGGTGTTGGCTTTTAACGTCGCTTACGGAAGCGAATTTGTAAGTCCCATAAGGCAAATAATAAATTATCACAAATATGGGCAGGACATCTATAAAGATCCTATACTGAATATAATAGAAAAGTCTAAAGTAGAACTAAAAAAGCCTCAAACTATTTCAGAGCTTGTAAGATATAGCGTAGGCAAACCACCTATTCCTAATAAAATAGCCTCAGACAAATTTGACAAAAAATTGGTACAAAAGCTTATTGAAATAGCAAAACAATACTTAGGCACTCCGTATAGGTTTGGCGGCACATCCAGATATGGGATTGATTGCTCTGGTTTTACCATGAAAGTTTTTGATAAGCTAGGAATAAAGCTACCAAGAACCGCCTCAGAACAAGCTCATGTTGGGAAATTGGCTATAAATTTAAAACCTGGAGATCTATTATTTTTCAAAACCTACAGGAAACATCATCCAGGTCATGTGGGGATATATATAGGCCATGGTCTTATGATAGATGCATCCTCTGCCTATGGCAAAGTGGTTATAGAGCCTATAAATCAACCTTACTTTAAAAAACACTTTTTATTTGCAAAAAGCTTGTTCTAGGGTTTGTTTTATAGGCTTTTATAAGTATATTTATTACAATGGATAGTAAAAAGTTCTTAATAGTTATACTTTTGTCTTGTTTAGCTATCTCTTATGCCGAGCCTACTTTTAAACCGATTCCCATACAAGCCTACGAGGAGATAAAACCTAAAGTATATAATGTAAATGTAAAAATTATAAATGTATCTTATACATCGAAATCTCCTATAAACTATTCACCCCCTAAAGTCATCAAAAAGTCAACACCACCTAAAATAAAACCGTTAAATTTTGAAAACTCTGTTTTTATAACAGATAAATACCTAATAAAAGATATCAACTATCTATACAACATGGGTTATTTGCCTTTTAAGGTTATAAGTTATACACCATATAAGAACGGATATAAAGTTACTTATGAATGGAGTGCAGAAAATGTACCATCAAAACTTGTAAAACTAAGCATTACAAGCAAATATAGCATTCTTTATAAAAGCGCCATTTTAAGGTTTATAAAAGATTACAACGTAAAGTTTAATCCCGACAATACAGCTTTAGCCAGCATTATTTTACAAAAAGCTTACGAGAGAGGTTTTAAAGCTAAGAAACCATTTGTATGGGTTTACGTAGACCAGCATATACCTCAAAGAGTATATGTGTGGGAAAATGGAAAATATATATTTGAAAGCCCAGCTAACACAGGGGTAATGGGTACAACCAATACAGGGACATATATGGTTTATCTTCGTTTTAGAAAAACCGAAATGAAAGGCACTTTCCCGGGTTCCAATAAAACCTATGACGACCCCGATGTGCCTTGGGTAAATTATTTTTACCGAGGAGAAGCGCTGCATGGTTTTCCAAGAAGAAGGTACGGTTATCCACAATCTGCTGGTTGTGTAGAGCTTCCAATACCAAAAGCCAGAGAGTTATACAAAATATTGTATAAATACGCCGTAGTAACCCTATCAAACTACGACAAGAGATATATTGCCGCACATCCTTATGTAAATGTCAAGAAAACCAAAACGTTTAAGCCTTTAAATCCTGTAAAATTTACTTTTGAAAGCTGGTAATAGCTAGCAATCGTGGCAGACTTGTGAATCGTGGTATACTTGTAGATCGTGGTATAATTTTTTCATGTATAGGATAGGTATAGGTCAAGATGCTCATTATTTCGAAGAAGGGAAAAAGCTATATTTAGGGGGTGAAGAGTTTGACATAGGATATGGTTTAAAAGGGCATTCAGACGGTGATGCTCTTTTACATGCAATAACAGATGCCATTTTAGGAGCTTTGGCAAAAACCGATATAGGCACCCTTTTTCCCGATAAAAGCAAAGAAAACAAGAATAGAAACAGTGTAGACTTTCTAAATAAAGCTTTAGAGACTATGTACGATATGGATTATTCAATAGTTAATTTGGATTGCAACATAATAGCAGATAAACCAAACATATCAAGCGTTAGAGATAAAATAATAGAAAGTCTATCGAGACTTTTAAGTATACCAAAAGATAGCATATCCATAAAAGCCAAAACCAAAGAAGGCTACAACAAAGAAAATAGCTTAGAGGTAGTATGTATAGTGCTTTTACAAAAAATGATATAGGAGTATGCCTTTCTGGAGGTGTAGCAAGAGGCGCAGCCCACATTGGAGTTTTACAAGCTCTTTTAGAAAAAGGCTTTAATGTAAAAGCTGTTTCTGGGGCAAGTGCTGGTGCTTTGGTGGGATTATTCTTTGCAGCAGGTTATAAACCTCATGAGATGCTATCTATCTTAAAATCTATAAACTGGTTTACTATTTTTACATTAGGAAAAGGCGGAATGCTTGGATTTAAAAAAGCTTTTAAAATTGTAAGAAGCTACATTCAGTATGATGATATAAAAGATCTACCTGTTTATTACAGCGCTAGCGTATTAGATTTGTTCTCTGGTAAAACTCTTTATTTAGACGAAGGTGATCCAGCTTCTATAGCTATTGGGTCTTGTGCTTTACCGTTTATTTTTGAGCCGGTGGCTTACAAGAACATGCTTTTAGTAGATGGCGGGCTAACAGAAAATCTGCCAGTTAATCCAATAAAAATTAAGTATCCCAATCTAAAGGTTGTATGTTCTGATATAATGCCAAATGTTTTGATAAAAGAAAACTTGGGCGCTTTCGGAAACTTCTTAAGATCGACATTTCTAATAGCAAGAAGGAATATGGATCTTAGCAAAAAACTATGCGACATATATTTGGATCTTCCAGTGCAACATATTAGTTTTATAAATTACAAAAAATTTGATGAGCTTTATGATATAGGATATTCTTATACAAAATCCATTATAGAAAAAAATTTATAAAGTTTTTATTTTTTAGCGATTTTCATTATATTAAAATGTTTTATATCATAGCTTTTTTAATATATAATAGGTTATTATATTAGATAATTTTTATTTTTAGGAGGTTTTAAAATGAAGAAGACACTTTTAGGTGCTGCAGTTTTAGCCCTAGGCCTTGTGGCATGTAGCCACCAACAATCAAGCGAGTCATCATCTGCAAGCTCAGAACAATCAGCAGCTACAACTCCTTCCACACCATCTTCTTCCTCTACAGCTTCTAGTGCTACATCTAGCACTACATCTACAACCACAGCTTCATCTTCTTCATCAGCTAAAATATGTTCTGGTACTGGCGCTCAACAAGTATGTGCTAGCGCATCTTCTATAAACCAAGACGATGCTAAGAAGTTGGTAGCTATGGCTGGTACAAAAGGATGTTTAGCATGCCACGCTGTAGACAAGCAAGTGGTAGGACCAGCTTGGATAGACGTTGCTAAAAAATATGCTGGTAAACCAAATGCTGTAGACGAATTGGCAAAGGCCATAAAGAACGGTAACCAAGGTATATGGGGCGCTGTACCAATGCCAGCTCAAACATCCTTGAGCGATGCTGAGGCTAAACAATTGGCTCAAATGGTATTAGCTCTTTACAACAAGAATTCTTCTAGCTCATCTTCATCATCTTCATCTTCGTCTTCTTCATCATCAAGCAACGGCAAAGAGAAAAACTCTAAGAAAGAAGAAAAGAAAACTGAAAAGAAAGGTTAATGCAAGTTTTATAACACCTTCCCAACATGGGAGGGTTTTTGTTTTTCTTAAAATGTGAGGGTTTTTATGAAAAGGAAATTTTTAGTTTTAGGTTTGGCTTTAGCTATACTAGGGTCAAATGTTAGTGCGGTTTCTGGTCCAATTTTAGAGCAGTTTCAAAAAGAAGTAGAGCAAATAGTAGACAAGGTCTCACCTTCAGTAGTAACAATTTACGCTACTCAAATAGTCAAAACTCCTTTAAACACTCAAATATTTCCAGGTTTTCCACCGTTTATGATGCCTGGCATTCCAACTCCAGAAATCCCAGAGAAAGAGAAGGATTTAGGCTCTGGTATTATAATTAAATACATTCAATCTAAAAATGCTTTTATAATTTTAACAAACAATCACGTTGTAGGAAATTCAAAAGATGTAATGGTAAAATTATCTAGAACTATTGAAAGAAAAGCTAAGGTTTTGGGTAGAGATCCTAAGACTGATTTAGCAGTGCTAGAGGTTAGCGCTGAAGGCATAGATAATCCTAGTTCTAGAGTGGCTACGCTTGGGGATTCTTCTCACGTAAGAATAGGGCAACTTGTCATAGCTATAGGAAATCCATACGGTTTTAGTAGAACCGTTACGATGGGAGTGGTATCCGCTTTAAACAGAAGGCTAGGTCTTTCTCAATATGAAGATTACATACAAACAGACGCTGCTATAAACCCGGGCAACAGCGGTGGTCCTCTCATAAATATAGAAGGTAAAGTGATAGGTATAAACACTGCCATGGTAAAAGGGGGTCAAGGGCTTGGTTTTGCAATACCAATAAATCTAGCCAAATGGGTTTACCATCAAATAATGGAACATGGCAAAGTTATAAGAGGATGGCTTGGGGTATCCATACAACAGATAACACCTCAGATGGCCTCTTCTTTAGGTGTAAACTATGGTGCTATAGTAGCTCAAGTGTTTCCTGGATCTCCTGCTCAAAAGTATGGTCTTAAAGTAGGGGATATCATAGTGTCTGTGGACGGAAAACCTCTTGAAAGCATAGACGATCTCCAATTTAAAACGATGGAATCTCCACCTGGTACTGTCCTCACGTTGGGTGTTATAAGAAATCATAAGCTTATAACGATAAAAGTAAAAACTGCAAAAATGCCAAGCAACACCAGCAACATAGGTATTGTATCAGAAGCAAAAGACTTGGGTCTTATGGTAAGACCTTTAAACCCGCAAGAACAAAGACGCTACGAAGTAAAAGGCGGTCTTTTGGTAGAAGATGTCCTTATCGGCTCTCCAGCTTACGAGGCTGGTATAAGGGCTGGTGATATAATACTAAGCATCAATCTTCATAGAGTTTACACAAAAGCCGAGATGGACAATATATTAGAACGCTTAATATCTGAGCACAAAGATACAGCTACTTTCTTAATAGATAGAAACGGCCAAAATATCTTTGTTACGGTAAGATTAAAATAATTATGCTTATAACAAAATATCAAGGTTCTGGCAACGATTTTATTATCATAGACAATAGGGATAATTTTGTTTATAAAGAGATAGAAAAGTTAGGTTTAAGTGTAAACGAATTTGTTAAGAAACTCTGCGAACAGCATACATCGGTAGGCGCAGATGGCCTTATACTTATAGAAAAAGCCAAAAACCCTAAAAATCACTTTAGCTGGTCTTTTTTTAATGCCGATGGCTCTGTAGCTGAGATGTGTGGCAACGGTTCTCGATGTGCTGCTAGGTTTGCTTACGAAAAAGATATTGCTCCGAAAGATATGGTTTTTGAAACAATAGCAGGCGAGATAGAAGCTCATATAATGGATTCAAAAAGGGTAAAAGTACAGCTCACCCCATATCATTCACATCAAAAGGATATAGAAATAAAAACAGAGTACGGCACTTTCAAAGGTCATTTTGTAAATACGGGAGTGCCTCATTTTGTTGTATTTATGAATGAAGATGAGCTAGACAACTTAGATGTAGAAAAAGTAGGTAGAGCCATAAGGTATCATGATTATTTTGCTCCAAAAGGAACAAACGTAAACTTTGTAGCAAAAACAAAAAACGGTAGTTTCAGAATAAGAACTTACGAAAGGGGCGTTGAAGGTGAAACTCTCGCCTGCGGGACAGGCAGTGCAGCTTGCGGTATAAACGCATATCTTCTTGGTTTATCAGCTTCTAACATAGTAGACATTATTACTAAATCCGGTGAGCTTCTGAAAATAACCATAGAGGATGACAAAGTATTTTTAGAAGGTCCCACCACAAAAGTATTTGAAGGCATGCTTTCTTACGAGATTTTCTGATGGATTTATACTTTTATCTCGATACGTATGTAGGCGAATACCTAATAAATTTTTACATGGTATCCTTTAAACTCCTTGATTTAGACTCGGTGGAAATTACCGATTTTTACGGTTCAAAGTTAATATCAAACATTTTAGATTGGGACACTTTCTCCACTTCAGTAGGAAATATATACCTTCTTGAATACGGAGACCCTATCCAGAGGTTTTACAACATAGAAGAAGCCATCAAGACAGGATATGACATCATTTTTGAAATAGCAAAATCGTCTACAAACGTTTTAAAACCAAGACCTGTAGTAGGGGTAGGCTATCCACCGCTATTTTTGTTGAAAAAGCTTTATCCAGATTTATTCGAAGACATGCTTTTTAGACAAGGGCTTGATGAGTTTTTAGATCAAATACTATTTACTTAAAAAAGTTTTATGATTTTACTAAAAGCTATATATTAAATAAAAACTATATTTTAATTATGGAAGAAAAACATTTTGAAATACCTATAGATTTGCTACAAAAGTGTGTTAGATGCGGTCTTTGTAAATCGGTATGTCCTACATATAGGATAAATGAAGAAGAAAGAAGCTTTGCAAGGGGAAGGCTTGCTTTAGCTCAAATGGTGCTGTCTGGAGAATTACCCCTTACCAAAGATGTGGCAAGACAGTGGGACGAATGCGCAATGTGTAGAAGATGTGAATGGATTTGCCCAAACAACGTAGAGTATAAAGAAATCATGTCAAAAGCCAAAGAGCTTCAATCAAACACACTTGGTAAAGATCCGTTTAAATATACTGCTTTAAGCGCTCTTGAGCTTATGCAGACAAACGTCGGTAGAACTGTTGTGAAAATGGCCGGCTCTTTGTTGTCTCTAATACCCAAAAAAGAACTGAAAACTTACATACCATCTGGCATAAACGGCGCTGTAAAATTTATGCCAAAACCAAGCAAAGATGCTTTTAGCATAAGAGGACAAACATTCAAAACCGACAAAACCCCTTCAAAGGGCACGCTTCTTTTCTTCACCGGCTGTATGGTAGATGCTTTTTATACTACCACCGGTAAAAATGCCATAAAAGTCTTGAACAAAGCAGGGTACGATGTTGTTGTACCAAAGGATATAAAATGCTGCGGTGCTCCACATCTTTACTCTGGCAATATAGAAGCTTTTTCTCATCTAAAAGCCAAAAACCAAGAGGAGATATCAAAATATTCTTTCGACGCCATAGTGGTAGTTTGCCCTACTTGCGGTGGTGCGCTGTTGGAAGACTACGGATATAAAAATGTTTTAGATTTTGCAAGCATTATAGCTTCTTCAAACGACTTGGTGTTAAAATCTAAATCAAAAGAATCCGTCACCTTTCACGTCCCGTGCCATTCTTATAGTGCCATGAAAACACCTGTTTCTGATTTTGAAAATACCATAAAAAAGATAGAAAACGTAGAGTATAAAAAAGCCTCTAAAGCCCAAAGTTGCTGTGGTTTTGCTGGGCTATTTTCTATGAAAAATCCAGAACTTTCTACCGCCATTCAAAAAGAGAAGATGGAAGACTTTAAATCCACGAATGCAGAATATATACTAAGTGCATGCCCTGGCTGTGTTTTACAGCTGAACGATGGCAACCTAAAGTTTAAAAATAACCAAAAGATTATGCATATAGCAGATTTCGTGGCAAATAATTTAGAAGATTGAAGTTTCTTGGCTTTTAAAAAACTTGCTTTAGCTCATTTTTGTTTGGTTTATAATGTTTATATTAGTAAATTTTTAAGGAGATGTTATGGAGCAAATAATTAGAGTGGCTCATAGCCCAGATTCAGATGATGCTTTTATGTTTTATCCAATGGTAAAAGGTCTTATAGACACCTATGGATTTAAAATAGAACACATCTTAAAAGATATAGAAAGCCTCAACGAGGACGCTAAAAAGGGCACATACGAACTGTCTGCAATATCTTTTCACGCATACCCTTATGTAGCGGATAAATACTACGTTTTACCAAGCGGTGGAAGCGTCGGAGAAGGATATGGCCCTATCGTTGTTACGAAAGAACCAATAAACACCATAAAAGGAAAAAGAATAGGCATACCAGGTGAACTGACAACGGCTTACCTTGTTTTGAGGCTTTTCGAAGAAGATTTTGAACCAGTTGTTATGCCTTTTGACAAGATATTGGACGAGGTGGAAAAGGGCAGTGTAGATGCTGGTCTTGTTATACACGAGGGGCAGCTTACATACAAAGACAAAGGACTATACAAGTTTGTAGACCTGGGGGAAGATTGGAAGCAAAAATACAACCTTCCACTTCCATTGGGATGCAACATAGTAAGGAAAGATCTTGGTTTAGACGTTATAAAAAAGCTTGAAAACATAATGAGAGAAAGCGTTAAAAAAGCTTTGGAGATAAGAAAAGATGCTCTAAATTACGCCATAAATTATGCAAGAGACTTAGAAAACGACGAGGCAAGGGCTTCAAAGTTTGTAAGCATGTATGTGAACGAAAGAACCATAGATTATGGACCTGATGGAAAAGAAGCAGTAAGGCTTTTATATAAACTTGGCAAAGAAAAAGGCATCATAAAAGCAGAGATACCAGATGTTATCTTCACAGATGAACTTTAAAGGAGAGTGTTATGATTTTACAGAAAATATACGACGAAAACGTAGAGAACGACATAAAAAGCCTTTTTGAGGCTTGGCCAGAAATCTCTTACAAGGTTACTATAAAACCGGTAAAAGTGGGGGATGACTCTATAAATGTGGTTTATATAGAGACAAACGATGAAGACTTTGAGAAAGCCGTAGGCATTTTTGAATCCAAAGAAGAGGCTATGGGTGCTTTTAGAAGCTTTGCTTATGAGCTTGGGTTTGAAGATTACCCCACCAACATAGCGTTTTTACATGCTGGGTTTGATGGTGATAAACTTTTTCTATTTTTAAAAGCTAAAAACGACGACAATATAAAACAATTTGACCAACTTAGCGTAGAAAAACTCACCAAAGAACTTCCAAATTATCAAAGGGTGGTTATATACCAAAGCGCCGTCTTAACTTATCTAAAAGACATCTACCCTGCCATAGACAACATAGCTTATGTAATACCGCACAAACTTTCAAACATAGGTTGTCAAACACCTGAATTATCAGATTTAGCAAAAATATACGGCGTTTCTTTAAATACAAAAGAAGATGAAGTAAGGTTTATAGAAAGGCTTCTTCAAGACCCAAAAGGTCTTTGCAAAGATAAAGAGCTTCCGCCCATAGATATACCTTTATGAATTACAAAGA
This sequence comes from Hydrogenobaculum sp., assembly GCF_049967395.1. Taxonomy (NCBI): domain Bacteria; kingdom Pseudomonadati; phylum Aquificota; class Aquificia; order Aquificales; family Aquificaceae; genus Hydrogenobaculum; species Hydrogenobaculum sp. Next base: position 18,909 of record NZ_JBMFST010000026.1, read on the forward strand.
CTTGTTTTTAAAAGTTATAGCTACTGGCTTTGGGCTTGGAAAAGCCCCAGTGGCTCCGGGCACTGTTGGTACTTTAAGTGCGATACCTTTTATATATCTGTTGGGCAACAATTTCTTTGAAAAGCTCTTATTCTTTATAGTGTTTATTCCGCTCGGCGTCGTAGCCTCCCAATATGTTATAGATATTACAGGAAACAAAGACCCAGATGAAGTTGTAGTAGATGAGCTTGTAGGGTACTTCATAACAATGATGTTTGTACCACATACCTTTTGGTGGATGGTTTTAGGTTTTCTTGTTTTTAGGCTTTTAGATATAACAAAACCCTTTGGCATAAGAAAATTAGAAACCCCAGACGGCATTGGTGTTATGTTGGATGATATTGCCGCTGGTCTATTAGGAGCTATTTTACTGTTTATTTTTAAAATGATTATATGAGTTATACTGTTTATTTGGCTTTAAAGAATGAGGAAGTTGTAAATTTTCTAAAGGTTGAAGCCGATACGCCTACAAAATACGCTATACAGCTGATGGCTAACTCTGGTAAGGACTACGTAGTTGTTGTTGAAAACAATAAAGCAGTGGGCATTTTCTCTGAGTCAGATGTTTTAAAGTTAAAATACAACGACGAAAATCTTGATAAAAGCGTATTAGAGTACGCTTCAAAACCGGCAATAACCGTTAGAAGCTCTTTTAACCTCTTCGAGGCCATTAATTTAATGATAGAAAACGATATATCAAAGCTTGTTGTAGTTGATGACGCAGATACACCAATTGGTGTGCTTACTCAAAGAACCCTTATAAAAACAATAGACCAAGAGATGTTGAAAAGACACAAACATGTTAAAGATATACTAAGACAAAGAAATTTAATAAGCTTATCCCCAACGGATACGCTAAGCTTGGCTCTTAAAACTCTTGTAGAAAACAAAATAAGAGCAGTAATAATACTAGAACACGATAAAACGATAAACAATAATGAATATGATAAAAATGAACAAGACGATAAGCTTGTAAACCGTGGTAGACTTGTAGACCGTGGTAGACTTGTGGGGCGTGGCAAACTTGTAGACCGTGGTAGACTTGTGGGGCGTGGCAAACTTGTAGGTATAATAACTCAAAAAGATTTAACTAAGCTAATATCTATCGGCGTTGATTTAGATAACGCTTTGGTTAAAGATTATATGAAATCCCCTGTAATAACTTGCAAAATTGACACGCCTCTTATAGAAGCCTCAAAGATGATGGCAAGTTTTAACATAAGAAGACTCGTAGTGGTAGATGAAAAAGAAAACCCTATAGGCATCATAACCCAAGGGGATATAATAAGAAATCTTGAGGAAAAATACGAAGAATACGTAGAGAAAAAGTTAAAACACTTAAGATCTATGCTAAACAACATAATGGAAGATCCGGTGTTAGAGGTTATGGACGCCGGTGCTTTTGATTCTTCTTCTGG
>NZ_JBMFST010000027.1:0-19824 GCF_049967395.1 Hydrogenobaculum sp.
TTCAGTGATAAAATCACACATCGTATTTGATATAGCTCATCAATAACTTTAGTCCGCGTTCCTTTCATCTGTAATTATCTGGTGTTCGGGTAAATGCTATTTATCATATTATATAATATGAATATTAATTATATTAAATACGTGATGCAAGAGGCTGAAAATATGTCTTTGGAGCTTGATAAGGTTCTTATAAGTAGCATGAGGAAGATGATTCAAGAGAAAGTTAACGAACTCAAAGATAAGGAGCTTGACGAAGATGCCATAAGGGCAATAGATCATATAGAAAGGGTAGCAAGGTATACCGTAAAGCTTGAGGAGTTGGAGAAGAAGACAAAAAATAGTACGTTTAACGGATATTTTACCAACGCTGAGATGGTTATAATGAATATTGTGGAAAATGTGTTGAAAGATTTAGAAAGCATGGATAAGCTTGACAATATACATTTAAACTATCTAAAACTCTCCATATATGAAAGGTTAAACGAAATAGCGGCTATAATAGAAAAATATTTAGATTAGAGTTTACTTATAAGCTCTTTTACTTTATTTATAGATGTACCTTCTCTTACTATTTTTATGGAATTTTCTTCTATTTCTACTATTGTTGAAGGCGGGCTTTCTATAAAACCACCATCTATGTATAAGGGTATCTCATCTTTAAAATAGTTTATAGCCTCTTCTATAGATTTTGCAGGCGGTTCTCCTTCTTTGTTGCAAGAGGGTGCCAAAAGGGGTTTTTGAAGTTTGTCTAAAAGCTCTTTTATAAAACCTTTTTGCGGTATTCTAAAACCTAAGTTTTTGTCTTGGGCTTTTATTATGATACTAACGCCTTCTAACTTAGATAACTCAACAACTTTATCGTTCGGTTTAAATCCATACGTTTCTAAAAAAGCTATGTCTGGTAAAAGTCTAAGAAATGGTTTTTTTGAGGGTCTTCTTATTTTGTAAAGAAGGTTAAGAGCCTCTTCGTTGTCTATGGCAAGTACTCCATAAATAGTATCCGTGGGAGAGCATATGGGCATATTTTTGTTTAGTATATATATTGCGCTTTCTATAACATCTTCTTCGTTTATTTTTTTGACATCAAAAGCCATGAAGACATACTAAAAGTTTTTTAGGCTTTTTCAATGATAAAAGATAGTTTTAGTTTTGTGATTTTGTTTAGTACATTTTTTTTCAATAGAGTTATAATATTTGTCTACAATGTTTGGAGGTAAGCTAATGCAAGAAAAAGACTCTTGCGGTGTCGGTTTTATATGCGATTTAAACGGCAAAAAATCAAATAAGATTGTAAAATATGGCATTGAAGCTGTCAAGAATCTAACTCATAGGGGAGCGGTTGGTGCCGATGGTAAAACGGGAGACGGTGCTGGCATACTAATACAAATACCTCATAAATTTTTCAAAAAAGAAATAGATAGACTTGGTTTTGAGATATCTTCTATAGAAAATCTTGGTGTGGGTGTTTTGTTTTTGAAAAACAACGATACATCAAAAGTAGAAGACATAGCAAAAAAAATGGGCTTTAAGGTGATAGGTTTTAGAGATGTGCCGATAGATAAATCTGCCCTTGGCAAAAGTGCTCTTGAGACGATGCCAATTATAAAACAAATGCTTTTGGATTTAGAAGGTATAGAACACAAAGAACTTGCTTTGTATTTTCTTCGTAAAAGCCTAAAAAAAGAGCTTAAAATATACGTACCTTCTTTGTCTTCTAAGACGATAGTTTATAAAGGCATGTTTGTCGCTTATCAAATAGATCATTTTTACAAAGATTTAGAAGACGAAGATATAGAGTCTTCCATATGTCTATTTCATCAAAGATATTCTACAAATACGTTTCCAAACTGGAACTTGGCGCAACCTTTTAGATATTTAGCCCATAACGGTGAGATAAACACCATAAACGGCAACAGAAATTGGATGATGGCTATTCAATCTGAACTTTACCATAAGCTCTTAGAAGATAACATAAAACTTATAAAACCTATAGTAGAATATGACGAAAGCGATTCTGCTTCTTTGGATAAAGTGTTTGAGCTTTTAGTATTGACGGAATATCCGGTAGAACACGCCATAAATATGCTAATACCACCTGCTTGGGAAAACGACGATACGTTAAAAGATGATATAAGGGCATTTTTTGAGTACAAGTCTTTACTTATGAAACCTTGGGATGGGCCAGCTGCTATCGTGTTTACAGACGGTGTAAAAGTAGGTGCTCATTTGGACAGAAACGGGCTAAGACCATCAAGGTACATAATTACAAAAGACAACATAGTAATACTTGGTTCTGAAGTGGGTATGGTGGATATAGACCCTAAGGATATAAAAGAAAGCTCAAGGCTTTCTCCTGGAGATACTATTCTTATAGATACTCATGCCAAAAGCTTGAAAACTACGGAAGAAATACTAGAAGATATATCTAAGAAAAACCCTTACAAAAAATGGATAGAAGAAAATCTGGTAAGGCTTGAGGATATTATAAAAGATAGGATATTAGAAGATGAACATTTAGACAAAGATACGCTGACACGCTTACAGGCTTATTTTGGCTATACCACCGAAGAGCTTAAAAATCAGATAGATTATATGGCAAAGGAAGGTAAAGAATACACGTTTTCAATGGGGGACGACACTCCTCTTCCACCTCTAAACGAAAAACCGGTGCTCATATTTAGATACTTTAAGCAAAGGTTTGCTCAAGTAACAAACCCTCCTATAGATTCTATAAGAGAACGCTTTGTGATGAGCCTCAAGATGAACCTTGGACACAAGAGAAACTTTCTCGTAGAAACTCCGGAGCACGCAAGAAGATTTCAAATAGATTCACCGGTACTTTTGCCCTATCACATAAAAACCATAGAAAACCAAAAAGATTTTAAAGTAAAACGCATATCTTTATGCTATCCAAAACATAGAAGCGATAACATACAAGCTCTTCAAGATTTAAAAGGTTTTGAGAGAGTTTCAGATATACTGATGGACGCTGTTTATGAAGGCATACCTATTGTAGATTTGAAGATAGGCTTAGAGGTGCTTACTCATTTAGTAGAACAAGCTGTAAAAGAAGGTGCAGATATAATAATTCTTTCCGATAAAGGTGTTGACGAAAAAAACGTAGCTATACCAAGCCTTTTGGGAGTTAGCGCCTCTGTAAGGCATCTTGCTAAGCTTGGTTTATCTCAAAAGGTAAGCTTTATTGTAGAAACTGGTGAAGTAAGAGATACGCATTCTCTTGCATGCCTTATAGGATATGGAGCATCAGCGGTTTATCCATACCTTCTTTATGAGACCTTGTATCACACTTATCCTGAGAACTATGAGCAGGTGTTAAAAAATTACAAAAAAGCCCTTGAAGATGGCATTCTCAAGATAATGGCTAAGATGGGTATAGCTACCTTAAACTCTTATCAAGGGGCTGAGATATTTGACTCTGTATGTCTCAACAAAGATTTTGTGGATGAATATTTTACTGGCACCCCCGTTACGTTGGAAGCAGATGGTATAGAGCAAATAGAAGAATCTATTATAAAAAGACACGATTTTGCTTTTAACAGCGAAAAACCAACCCTTGACTATGGCGGTGATTTAAAGTTTAGAAAAGGCGGTGTTTACCATGCTTGGTCTCCTCATGTTGTAAGAGCTCTCCACAAATATTTGGAAACCCTTGATTACAACGATTATCTTGAATTTTCGAAGATTGCCAACGAAGAGCATCCAACGTTTATACACCATCTTTTGGATTATAAAAAAGCTAAAAGCCCTATACCTATAGAAGAGGTAGAACCAGAAGAAGAGATACTAAAACGCTTTGTTACAGGCGCTATGTCTTTGGGAGCGCTTTCTCCGGAAGCTCATGAAGTGTTAGCTCTTGCTACCAATATGCTTGGCATGAAGTCAAACAGCGGTGAGGGTGGCGAAGACCCAGAACGATATTTTACAGAGAAAAACAGCGCTATAAAACAAGTGGCTTCTGGGAGATTTGGCGTGACACCCACTTATCTTGCCTCTGCCACCGATATAGAGATAAAGATAGCCCAAGGTGCAAAGCCCGGTGAAGGCGGTCAACTTCCGGGTAAGAAGGTAAGCCATTACATAGCTAAGATAAGATATGCCCAAGAAGGCATAACCCTAATATCACCCCCACCTCATCATGATATATATTCTATAGAGGATTTGGCTCAACTGATAAACGATTTAAAAAAGGCAAACCCAAAGGCCCGCATATCTGTGAAGCTAGTAAGCGAATCTGGGATTGGTACTATAGCATCAGGAGTAGCCAAAGCTTACGCCGATATCATACAAGTAAGCGGTACCGAAGGAGGTACTGGAGCATCTCCTATTAGCTCTATAAAAAATGCCGGTAATTATTGGGAAATAGGACTTTACGATACAGTGAAAACCCTTATGGAAAACGGTTTAAGGGATAGGGTTAGCGTAAGAGTAGATGGCGGTTTTAGAACTGGTAAAGATGTGATAATAGGTGCTATTTTGGGGGCAGAAGAGTTTGGCTTTGGCACTGCTGCGATGATAGCTGAAGGTTGTGTGATGGCCCGTCAATGCCACTTAAACACATGCCCTACAGGTGTAGCTACCCAAGATGCGAAGTTGAGAGCTAAGTTTAGTGGAACAAAAGAAGGGGTGGCTGCTTATTTCAGAGCTTTGGCTAAAGAAGTAAGAGAGATATTGGCATCTATGGGATACAGAAGTCTAAACGATATTATAGGTCGTCTTGAGCTTTTAGAACCAAAACCATCTAGATTAAAACTTGATATATTCACAAAAGGCTATCCAAAAGATGCTCCAAGGTTTAGAACCTTTGAAAGAAACGACAACCCTGAAAAGTCTTTAAACGATTTTATAGCACAAGAGTTAGAAGAGTTTATCAAAAGCCAAACACCTGTTGAAAAACACTACAAAATCACAAACATAGATAGAAGCGTAGGAGCTACGATAAGTTATTATACAGCTATTTATCATAAAGATAAGGGTTTGCCACCAAACACGTTGAACCTTTATTTTGAAGGTGTTGCAGGTCAAAGTTTTGGGGCTTTTAATCATAAAGGTATAAACTTATTTTTAAAAGGTATGGCCAACGATTACGTAGGAAAGGGCATGCACGGTGGTATTATATCTATAAGGCCTTTTGAATACATAGATAATTCTCTTGTCTTGGCTGGAAATACAATACTATACGGTGCTACAGGCGGTGAGCTTTATATTGCTGGGTCTGTGGGTGAGCGTTTTGCTGTTAGAAACAGCGGTGCTAAGGCTGTAGTAGAAGGTGTCGGACATCATGCCCTTGAGTATATGACAGGTGGAGTTGTTTTAAATATAGGGGATTTTGGCTACAACGTAGGCGCTGGTATGACTGGCGGTATGGCCTATTTTTACGACAAAGAAGGTGTTTTGGAAAAACATATAAACACATCTTACGTATTGGTGCAAGATATAGCTGAAGAAGATGCGGAGCTTATAAGGTCTATGCTTGAAACTCATATAAAGTATACAGATAGCCCTAAGGCTAAAGCGATATTAGAAGGTGGATTTGATGCTTTTAAAAAGATTATGCCGATAGAGCTTTGCGTGAGGTCAGAGAGTTCAGACGAATGTGTCCAGAAGGTATAAACCTAAATCAAAAGCTTGAAAATAAGATAGGTTTAAACCTATTTTTGGTGTTAAGTCAGAATGTTGAGCTTTTGCAAGATACTGCAACAGATTTAGAACAAGAGCTAAAGGTAGAACAAGAGCTAAACCCTTTTTTAAAGTTAAAAGCGTTAAAACCACCAAAAAAGTTTTTTGTAAACAAAGAAGATTATACCCAAAATATAGCCTACTCTTACTCTTACAAGGATCATCTAATAAAGTCTATAAATGAAGAACTAGAAGGCATAGAAAAAGACGTAGCCAAAGAGATAGTGTATTCTCTTGACAGCAGCGGCTTCATATCTCTTGAGGCTTTAGAAGATATTAAAAAACATTTTAACGTGGGCTGGGATGTTGTAGATGACGCAAGAGCTTTTGTGATGGAGATAGAACCCATAGGGCACGGAGCTTTGAATCCTTTTGAGTATATGGAGCTTCAGATAAGGACTTATCACAAAGATAAGAAAGATTATATAAAGTATTTAAAAGATTTAGAAGAAAGGAAAAAAATACCAAAGGAAGCTATAGAGTTTTTCTCAAAGCTTAAAAAAACACCTATACAGATAGACAAAACAAAACTTTTACCGTCCAAAGTGGATATTGTAATAGAAATAGACCAAGGGGAGATTTTATACGATATATTTGACAACTATGTGGAGTTTTCTCAGGAAAATATAGAAGAAAAGTTAGAGGACAAGGAGCTTGAAAGATATCTAAAGCAAAGGGCCAGAAGGTTTGTAGAGGCCATAAACTTAAGGAGGAAGTTTCTAAAAGAACTCACAAAGATTGTTGTAGAAAGACAGCGGGACTTCTTTCTAAAAGATAAACCTCTTAAAAGCTTGATGCTAAAGGATGTAGCCAGTGAGTTTGGTATTTCTATATCAACGGTTTCAAGGCTTGTAAACTCAAAGTATGTAAAAACACCAAAAGGGGTATTTAAGTTGAGGTCTTTTTTTGTAAGACAAAGCGTATCTTCAAAAAGTCAAGAGGAAATACTAAACATGATAAAGAAGCTTATTCAAAACGAAGAAACTATATATACCGATAAGGATATAGAGGAAATTTTAAGAAACTATGGTATAAACATAGCAAGGCGCACAGTGGCAAAGTATAGAGCAAAGCTTGGTATTGGAAGTTCTAGGAAAAGATGAAAGATATTTTAGAAAAGTTTTATGGATTTTTAAAAGAAAAAAACATAAAAAGCTATTTAATAACCTACAAACCAAACGTTTTATACCTATCTAAGTTTAAATCTTCAAACGCTTATGTCCTTTGTTTGGAAGGAGAATTTTTCTTTTTTACAGACTCAAGGTATATAGAAGGGGCAAAGGAAAAGATAAAGCACATGGAAGTAATAAACATAGAGGGGTCTTTTTTAGAATTTATCTCGAAGTTTTTAAAAGCCAAAAACGTAGATTCCATATACGTAGATAAGACAATTTCTTACGCTTTTTACGAAGAACTTTCTAAACATATAAACGTGTGTTTTGAAAAGGATCCCACTTTTTCACTTAGAAAGGTCAAATCAAAAGAAGAAATAAATATAATGAAAGACGGTGTTAAAAAATCCGATGCCGTTTATAGGAGGTTGCTTGATTTTGTAAAACCTGGTATGACTGAAAAAGACGTAAAAGATTTTGTTGTATGCGAGTTTTTAAAAGAAAAAGCCCAAAAAGAAAGCTTTGATACCATAGTGGCTACCGGCAAAAACTCAGCAGTGCCTCACCATGAGACTTCTTTTGATGTTGTAGAAAACGATAAGCCTCTTTTGGTGGATATGGGGCTTATGTGGGAGCATTACGCTACTGATTTTACAAGGACTTTTCACATAGGAAAGCCTTCTGAAGAGTTTTTGAAAGTGTATGAGATAGTAAAAGATGCTCATCTGTTTGCCATAGAAAAAGCAATTAGCGGAAACTATCTAAAAGACGTAGATTTGGCTGCGAGAAGCTATATAGAATCAAAAGGATACGGTGATTATTTTACGCATTCTACTGGGCATGGGGTCGGTCTTGAAATACATGAAGACCCAAGAGTTTACAAGACATCTGAGGATATCATAGAAGAGGGCTTTGTATTTACTGTAGAACCTGGCATATACTTACCTAACCGCTTTGGTGTTCGGCTTGAAAACATCGTTTACATAGAAAACGGGCTTCCTCACGTGATGTCCTCTATACCGCTTGATTTGGTGATTTTATGATTTATATTTTAAAATCTTGAAAACTAACGCATATAATATATCTATGGAGAAAGTTTACATTTACGATACGACCTTGAGGGATGGCTCACAGTCTGAGGGGGTAAATTTTAGCATAGAAGACAAATTGCTCATAACAAAGCATTTAGATGATTTTGGTATAGATTACATAGAAGCTGGCTGGCCTGGCTCAAATCCAAAAGATACCTTTTACTTTGAAAAGATAAAGCACATGTCTTTAAAACATGCTAAGATAGTAGCTTTTGGTTCTACGAGAAAAAAAGGTTTAACCGCATCTTCCGACCCTCAGGTTTTATCGCTTTTAAAAGCTCAGACACCAGCTATTACTATTTTTGGTAAATCTTGGGATTACCACGTGCTTGATGCCATAAATACCACCTTGGAAGAAAATATAAATATGATATACGATACTATATCTTTTTTGAAAAAAGAAGGAAGAGAGGTTATATTTGACGCGGAGCATTTTTTTGATGGTTTTAAATCAAACAAAGATTATGCTCTGAAGACTGTAGAAGCTGCTTTTGATGCTGGGGCAGATTGGGTAGTGCTTTGCGATACCAACGGTGGTACTCTTCCTTTTGAAATGATGGAGATATTTAAAGAAGTGTTTGACAGGTTTCAAAATGCAAACATAGGTATACATGCTCACAACGACGCCGAGTGCGCGGTGGCAAACTCTTTGATAGCGATAAAAATGGGAGCAAGACAAGTGCATGGGACTATAAACGGTATTGGTGAAAGAACGGGCAACGCCAACCTTTGCTCTATAATACCGGCACTTTCTTTAAAGATGGGATTTCAAACTGTACCAGAGGAATCTTTGAGAAATCTCACAGAGCTTGCAAAGTTTGTTTCAGAGGTTTCAAACGTACCGCTTCCAAAAAATATGCCCTATGTTGGAGCGAGTGCTTTTGCCCATAAAGCTGGCGTGCATGCTTCAGCTGTCAGCAAAAAAACCGATATGTATGAGCACATAAGGCCAGAGCTTGTTGGGAACGCCCGTAAGATTACCATATCTGATATGTCTGGCAAAAGCAACATATTGTATAAGTTGAAAGAAATAGGGCTTAGCGTAGAAGAAAACTCACCGGATGTTATAAAACTTGTAGAGCATATTAAAAACCTTGAAAAAGAAGGATACGTGTTTGAAGCGGCTGATGCCTCTTTGGAGCTTCTTCTTAAAAAGCATTTTGGTGTTGCAAAAGATTACTTCGAGTTAGATTTTTATAAGGTGGAAGTTTTTAGTAAAGAATCTGAAGAACTTTCAGAAGCCACTGTAAGGATAAAAATAGGAGATACCTACCAGCATACTGCGGCTTTAGGAAACGGTCCTGTAAACGCATTGGACAACGCTCTTAGAAAAGCTTTGATAGACATTTATCCAAACCTTGAGTCTTTAGAGCTTATAGATTATAAAGTTAGAATAGTAAATGAAACCGAAGGGACCTCTGCAAAAGTTAGGGTGCTTATAGAATCTACGGACGGAGTTAGGACATGGGGTACCGTAGGAGTCTCTTACAACGTTATAGATGCTTCTTGGAAAGCGTTGGTAGACAGCGTTAGTTTTAAGCTTTTAAAAGATGAAGAAGAAAATTTATAGTTTTTTAACAAAAGCGTATTATATTTAAGATTTATTAAAATTGGAGGTTTTGGCTATGGAAATGCGTAAAGGAGCCGATGTTGTTATTGAGACGCTTTTAAAAGAAGGCGTTGACGTTATATTTGGTATACCTGGTGGTGCAAATATGGAAATATATGACGCTTTATATAGGATAAATAAAATAAAACATATATTGGCAAGACATGAACAGGGTGCTGGACATATGGCAGAAGGGTATGCCAAAGCATCTGGAAAAGTAGGTGTGGCTCTAGCTACATCTGGCCCCGGTGCCACAAATCTTATAACCGCCATAGCAGATGCTTATATGGACTCTGTGCCGGTGGTATTTTTAACGGGTCAAGTGCCTACGTTTTTAATAGGAAACGATGCTTTTCAAGAAGTGGACATAGTAGGTATGACAAGGCCTGTAACAAAGCATAACTTTTTGGTGAAAAGAGTAGAAGATCTACCTCTTATTATAAGGCAGGCTTTCTACATAGCAAGAACTGGAAGACCTGGGCCTGTTTTGGTGGATATTCCAAAAGATATTACCCAAACCATGACGGATGTAGAGATACCCTCTGACGAAGAAGTTATAAACTCTTTACCGGGTTATAAACCTCACATAGAGGGAAATCCTCAGCAAATAAAAAGAGCAACGCAGCTAATACTAGAAGCAAAAAGACCAGTACTATACGTAGGTGGCGGGGCGGTAGCAGCAGAAGCGAACGCAGAAATTACGGAGCTTGCAGAACTCATGAAGATACCGGTAACCACCACCAACATGGGTAAAGGGGCTTTTGACGAAAGGCACCCACTTTCTTTAAGAATGCTCGGCATGCATGGCACATACTATGCTAACATGGCAGTTTACCACTCAGACCTTCTTATCGCCGTAGGTTCTCGTTTCGACGATAGGGTAACCAGTAAGGTAGATGAGTTTGCTCCTTTTGCCAAGATAATACATATAGATATAGACCCAGCCTCTATATCGAAAAACATTACTGTGGATGTACCTATAGTGGGTGATATAAGAAGCGTCTTGGTAAGGCTTATAGAAGAGATTAAAAGCAAAAATTCTAAGATAGTGCACGAAGAGGAAAGAAAATCATGGCTTGAACAAATAGACACTTGGAAAAAAGCTTACCCGTTATCTTACAAGCCTTCGGATAAGGTTATAAAACCTCAGTTTCTTATAGAAGCTCTATACGATGTTACAGAAGGAAACGCTATAATCACTACTGGGGTAGGACAACATCAAATGTGGAGCGCTATGTTTTATAAATACTCTTTCCCAAGGCAGTTTATAAACTCCGGTGGTCTTGGTACAATGGGTTTTGGCTTACCAGCCGGAATAGGCGCTAAGATAGCAAGACCAGATAAGGATGTTTTTATAATAGATGGAGATGGTTCATTTTTGATGACGATGCAAGAGCTTGTAACTGCGGCTCACTACAACATACCTATAAAGGTAATAATATTGAATAACGCTTACTACGGTATGGTTCGTCAATGGCAAGAACTTTTTTATAACAAAAGATACTCTGAAGTCGATTTGTCTTTCCAGCCGGATTTTGTAAAGCTTGCTGAAGCCTGCGGTGCTGTAGGTATTAGAACTGACAACCCGAAGGAGCTAAAAGATGTTTTGTTAAAAGCAAAAAACATAGAAGATAAACCAGTTTTAGTAGAAGTTATAGTAGACAGAGAAGAAAATTGCTTACCTATGGTACCTGCTGGTAAAAGCTATAAGGATATGTTGTTGTCGGATGGTAAGAATGTAGAAGCTGAAACTATGTATTTGGTAGGTTAAAGGAGAAAAGATGGAAGCGGTAAACGGAAGACCAAAAAGAGAGATTAAAAAAGGCGAAACTAGGAAGCACATTATAAGTATATTGGTAAACAACGAGTTTGGGGTTTTGGCTCGTATAGCAACTCTGATTGCTGGTAAAGGCTACAACATAGAGAGTCTAAGCGTAGGTGAGACCTCAGAAGCAAATCTATCACGTATAACGATAGAGGTAAAAGGTGACGATATAGTTATAGACCAGATGATAAAACAGTTAAGAAGGTTGATAGATACGGTAAAAGTAAGAGATTTGACAGATGTGCCGAGGGTTGAGAGGGAGCTTATGCTTATAAAATTACATGCTCCTTCTCATAAAGAAAGAGATGAGATACTTAGAATAGCCCAGATTTTTAGAGGTAAGGTGGTAGACATATCCCAAGATAGCATAATGATAGAGCTAACAGGAGATAGCGAAAAGATAAAAGCCTTTTTGAATTTGGTAAGACCCTTTGGCATAAAGGAGATGGCCACCACTGGAAAGATCACGCTAAAAAGAGAGTCTGTTTTAGAAGAAATGCAAGATTAAAGCAAAAATATATTATAATGTTATACATGTTGGTTACTAAATTAAAAAGAGAGTCTATTGTGAAGAGGGATTTTTCAACATTCGGCTACAAGTTTTCTTTAGAAGGTGAAGATGAGTTCGTTCAAAACGATGCTGCTGTTATCCTTAGTTCTCTTATAGAGTTTGATTTTAGAAAGTTAACCCATGGTTTCAGTACTTTTATAGATGTAGGAATAGATGTTGATTTTATATACAACGATTTTCTTCCACGTGTTGAGAAAGATATGAAGCTTGTTTGCATCCTTGACTATAGAAAACTTTCTTTTTCTTATACGTTAAGCTATATAGAAGATGTATTTGAAAAATTAAGCATAGAGAATATAAGCATATGTGTTTCCAACTTCAGCCCTGGAGAATCAGAAATATCCGATAATATTTTGAAAAGAATATCTTTCATAATGGTGCCAGTATCGGTAAATCCAGAGGTTTATGCTCCTTATGTAAATATGGGTATTGGTCTCATATGTAAAGATATTAACTCTGTGGAAGAAATGGATATAGCCTTAAAGAATGAACTATTTTCTTACTATATGGGTTATTATATAGAATCTCCTAAAAAATTAAACATAAACAGGATTGAAAAACCGTCTTCTATGATAACGGAGCTCTTTATAAAGCTGAGGACTCCTGAAGATGTAAAAGAGGCTATAGATATAATAAAAAGGTCACCAGAGCTTACTTTTAGCATATTGAAGTTTATAAACTCGGCTTTTTTTGCAATACCCTCCAAGGTTTCCTCTGTGGAAGCAGCCGTGACTCTTCTTGGATTTAACAATTTAAAGAAATGGGTAAACTTGGTATTTTTGTCTTCTTCGGTGCCAAATCCAGCTAAAAATGTATATGTAGAAAAATCCGTTGCAAGAGCCTATTTCATGGAAAAAGTTTGTAAACTTATAGATAGTACAAAGGCACCCACAGCCTACATGGTAGGAATTTTATCTTTTATGGATGTACTTTTGGGAAAAAGCTTTCAAGAAATATTTGAAGATATACCTGTTTCTCCAGATGTGGCAGAAGCTCTTATAGAAGGAAAAAATATGTTTGCGGAGCTTCTTGATTTTGTGAGAGCTTTTGAATTTCACGACAAGGAGAAGATAGATTTTTACGTATCAAAATACAATTTAAATAAAGATAGGGTTGAAAGAATTTACTTAGAAGCTCTTTACGAGTACGATAGGTTTATAGAAGCTATACGCTAAATGAAAAACGATATTCTCCTTAAAAGCCTAAAAAAAGAACACATAGAAAGATATCCAGTATGGCTTATGCGCCAAGCCGGTAGATATTTACCAGAATATAGGGCTGTAAGGCAAAAATACAAAAGCTTTTTAGATTTTTGTAAAAATGTAGAAGACGCCGCTATCGTATCCCTTCAGCCGGTGGATATACTTGGTGTTGATGCTGTAATCATGTTTTCAGATATATTGGTGATTTTAGAGCCAATGGGCATAAAGGTGTCTTTTGAGGCTGGGGAAGGTCCAAAGTTAGAGCACAATTTTGATTTCAAAAGCCTAAAATCTAAGGATATAGCAAAGGATTTAGGTTATGTTTTTGAGCTTTTAAAAGTGTTAAAAGAAAGATCTCCAGTTCCCGTTATAGGTTTTTGCGGAGCGCCTTTTACTCTTGCTTCTTACGTAATAGAAAAAGAAAGTTCTAGAGATTTTGCTAAAACAAAGACGTTTATGTATGAAAACGAAAAAGATTTTCACCTTCTAATGGAAAAACTTTCTGAAGCTATCGTAGAGTATATAGATTATCAGATTAAATCTGGGGCAGATGTTATTCAAATATTTGATTCTTGGAGTATGAGCTTATCAAAAGCCGCTTACAAAGAGTACGTTTATAAGTATAACGCTTTTATAATAAAATCTATAAAACAAAAATATCCAAATACGCCCATTTATATACTTTTTTAGAGGCTCATCCTCTCATATAGAACAAGCAAGCACCCTTGGGGCTGATGCTTTGAGCGTGGATTGGAGCGTTTGTATAAACGAAGTTTGTAACACATACCCGTCTTTGGCTTTTCAAGGAAACTTAGAACCTCAGGTGCTTTTGCTTAGCAAAGAAAATATAAGAAAGCATGTGGAAGAATTTGTGATGTGCATACCAAGAGATACTGCCTTTATAGTAAATTTAGGACATGGTATAACCCCAGATGTGTCTAAAGATAATGTAAAATATTTTGTAGAATGTGTGAAGGAGGTGTCTTATGGGAAAAGAGCTAACTTTAAAAACAGCTAAAGCTTATTTATCTGGAGAAGGAGATAAAGCTGTAATAGTCCTTCATGAGTGGTGGGGATTAGTCCCGCATATAAAAGACATAACAGATAGGTTTGCCAAAGAAGGTTTTTTGGCTATAGCCCCAGACCTTTACGATGGTAAAACTGCAGACAACCCAAACGATGCTGGTGCTTTGATGCAAGACCTTTTTTCAAATTTATCAAAAGCTCAAAACATAATAGAAGATACAATAGACTATTTAAAATCTCAAGGTGTTAAGAAAATAGGTATAACGGGTTTTTGCTGTGGCGGGACCCTGACATGGTATTTTGGAAAATACGGTGATGCTTTGGTACCTTTTTATGCTCTTTATCAACTTGCTCCTATTGATTTTTCTTCCATAAAAGCCCCAGTTCTTGCAATACACGCTGAAAAAGATGAATATGTGCCTCTTGCTGATGTGGAAAAAGCAAAGGAAGAATGCAAAAAACACGGTATAAACGCTGAGTTTATAATATACCCAGGGGTAAACCACGCGTTTTTAAACGATACAAGGCCAGAAGTTTACAACGAAAAAGCTGCTAAAGACGCTTGGGAAAAGGCTGTTTCATTTTTTAGAAAACACCTTAGCTAATGGGCATATTACAAGAGATAGTAGAATACAAAAAATCAAGTTTAAAAAAGTCGTATAGCTATTTTGATGAGCTTTTAGGAAGAATCAAAGAAGCCAAGCCAAGCCTTTCTTTAAAGGGCGCTATACTATCATCAAAAGCCACAAAAACACCAATAATAGCCGAGATAAAACAAGCCTCACCTTCTATGGGACACATAAAAAACGTTGATATAAAAGAGCAAGCTTACACGTATCAAGAGGCTGGGGCTTGTGCTATATCAGTTCTCACTGATGACAAGTTTTTTGGTGGAAAACTAGATTACCTTGAAGAGGTAAAAAGTGTCGTAGAAATACCTGTTATGAGGAAAGACTTTATAATAGACCCTATACAAGTTTACGAGGCAAGGGCTTACAAAGCCGATGCGATACTTCTCATAGCAAGAATATTGGACAAATATCAGATTGAAGATATATCTTACGAAGCTAAAAAACTTGGCTTAGAGATATTGATGGAAATTTTCGAAGAGCATGAGATAGAAAAAGTAAAAGATTTTGAAATAATTGGTGTAAACAATAGAGACTTAGATACTCTTGATGTGGATATCGCTAAAAGCAAAGAGATGCTTCCTATTTTAAAAGAAAACACAAAAGCGGTGCTCATATCTGAAAGCGGCATCTTTTCAAAAGATGATATAAACTTTTTAGAAGGATACGACGGGTTTTTGGTGGGTACATCCATTATGAAAGAAGATAACCCAGCCCAAAAACTCAAGGAGCTTGTATGGTAAAAAGAGTTTTGTGGTTTTTAGGTGTGATATTTGTTTTTTCCTTGGTTTTTGCGCTTTTAAATAGAAAATCTCCAAACATAGGTATAATAAAACCTCCAAATATAGCTGTAATAAGAGTAAGAGGTGTTATTTTAAGACCTTTGCCTATAGAAGAGGAGATAGAGAAAGCTCAAAAAGATAAAAACATAAAAGCTCTTGTGCTAAGAGTAGATAGCCCCGGCGGTGCAGTGGGAGCAGCCCAGGAAATATACAGAGCTTTGCAAATATTTAGAGATCACAAAAAGCCAATCGTGGTTTCGATGGGTAGTTTGGCGGCTTCTGGCGGATACTACATATCTGTGCCAGCAAACTACATATATGCAAACCCGGGTACGCTTACAGCAAGCATAGGTGTTATAATAGACTATCTAAACTACAAAGACCTTCTTAAAAAGATAGGCATAGAGCAAGGCGATATAAAAACAGGAAAATATAAAGATATATTGGTGCCATGGAAAAAGCTTTCCAAAGATGACAAGGCGTATCTTCAATATCTTATAGACAATACCTATGAGCAGTTTATAGATGCAATACTGGCTTATAGGTCCAACAAAATCTCAAAACAGCAACTTTTATCTATAGCAGATGGTAGAGTTTTAACAGGCGTCCAAGCAAAGCAGTTGGGATTGGTAGATGGCATAGGAAACTTAGAGGATGCTGTCAAAAAGGCAGCTTCTCTTGCTCATATAAAACATCCAAGGGTAGTTTTTCTTAAAAGAGAAAAATCTCTCGTAAAAGAGATTACAGGGGCTTATTTTAAAGAGGCTATGAACCATCTTGAACTTATGTCACCAATACACACCATGTATATGTTTCAAGGCTTTTGATATAATATATAATTTAAGGAGGTGAAAAGCACCATGGAAGAAGAAATCAAGCAAGAAAATCATGAAACACAAAATGAAATCACAAAAGAAGAGTTGTTGGAAAAGCTTTCTAATTTAGAAAAAGAATACGAAGCACAAAAAGAAAGATGTTTAAAATTAGAGAGTCTTTTAAGAGTGTCAAATGAAAAATTGGTTTCTTTGCAAAAAGAATTAGAACAATTGAAAGAGCATTACAGGAAAGAACGAGAACATCTTAAAAAGTACGGTCATGAAAGCATGGTAAAAGATATGCTTGATGTGATTGATAATTTTGAGAGGGCGATAGCTCAATTTGGTAACATGGAATCTTTGGACCAAAATACAAAAAATATACTTTTAGGTATAGATATGATATATAAAGATTTAAAAAATATATTAAAAAAACACGGCGTTGAGGAGTTAGAGCTAAAGGGGCAGATATTTGACCCTACCATAGCGGAAGCTGTAGATACAATTCAAGACGATAGCCTTGGGCCGGATGAAATAGCCGAAGTAATTACAAAAGGTTATAGATTGTACGATAAGGTTATAAGAGCTGGAAGGGTGGTGGTAAACGTAGCAAGAGAAGAAATAACATGATGCTGATGCCAAACTCTAGGAAAATAGCTGGTATCTTTATAGATGGGACAAACCTTTACTTCGTCCAAAAACAATTTTTGGATTTTAAGGTAGATATACTAAAGCTAGTTAAATACTTTGCGAACTACTTTGTCATATACAATACGTTTTTTTATCTGGCTTACAAAGAAGAAGAGGAAAAGCAAAATAAGTTTTACAGGATGCTTACCTTTGGCGGTGTTACTGTCATAAAAAAAGCGGTCAAGCAACTAAAAGACGGTAGTATGAAGGGAAACCTCGACGTAGATCTTGCGATGGATTGCCTTCTTACCAAGGATAACTACGATGTAGCGATACTTGTAACCGGAGATAGCGATTTTGAAAAGCTTATAAACATACTTAGGACTTTTGGTAAACAGATAATAGTGGTTTCTACAAAAGACAGCTCTTCTATAGAGCTTGTAAACATATGTGATCTTTTTGTAGAGTTAAAGGATTTGGCACCCTTTATAAAATTAGAAGAGCATGAAAAACAAAACAGTACATAATTATATAATAGTAAGAGGTGCAAGACAACACAACCTTAAGAACGTAGATGTAGATATTCCAAAGAATAAGCTTGTGGTAATAACGGGTCCTTCTGGTAGTGGTAAATCTTCTTTGGCTTTTGATACGATATACGCAGAAGGTCAAAGAAGATATGTAGAATCTTTGTCTTCTTACGCAAGGCAGTTTTTAAATGTAATGGATAAACCTGAGGTAGACAGCATAGAAGGCTTGTCTCCTGCCATTGCCATAGACCAAAAAACCACCTCTCACAACCCACGCTCTACGGTGGGCACCATTACAGAAATATACGATTATATAAGGGTTTTCTGGGCAAACTTAGGAAAACCAAAATGCCCAATATGTAAAAGAGTTCTAGAAGGGCTTTCGGCTCATGAAATATTGGAGCATATATACAACAAATACAAGGACAAAAAGGTTCAGATTCTTTCTCCAATAGTAAGGGGGAAGAAAGGCGAGTTTAAAGATGTTTTTAAAAGCATAGAAAAACAAGGATTTTCAAGGGTAAAAGTAGATGGTGAGATTTACAGAATATCCGAAGTGCCTTCTTTAAATAAAAACCAAAAACACGATATAGACATAATAATAGATAGACTTACCTTGACTGAAGAGGATAGACCGAGAGCTTTGCTTGCTATAGAAAAAGCTTTGGAACACGCTGAAGGGCTTGTCAAGATAGAAGATGTTGAGTCTTCTTCTTTTGAGCTTTTTAGCGAAAACATGGTTTGTCCAGAGCATGGGTTTTCTATTCAAGAGCTTAGCCCAAGACTTTTTAGTTTCAACTCTCCATACGGTGCTTGTCCTGTATGCAAAGGCATTGGTGTAAAATGGGAAATAGACGAATCCGCTCTTGTAGATGCCAATGCATCGGTTATCAACGCTATCAGAATTTTCAGCGAATATCAGTTTTTTGATTATCTAAAATTTCCAGTTTTAGAGATTTTAAGAAAGTTTAAAATAAACCCAAACACAGCTTTTAAAAATATACCTAAGGAGATAAGAGAACTTATACTGTATGGCTCGAGAGGTAACTACAGTTTTTATTTTGAGGGTGTTATACCGCACTTGGAACAAAGATATATGAACGCTGAAGAATCGGATCGTGTTAAAGATATGCTTGAAGGTTTTATAAGAGAAAACCCATGTCCTGTTTGTGAAGGCTCAAGGTTAAAGCAAGAAGCTTTGTCTGTTTTTGTGCTAGATAAAAACATATGGGATGTAGTAAAAGTATCGGTGGATAAAACCTATGAGTTTTTTGATAGTATAGAAGACAAGCTAACCGACAAAGAAAAAGAAATAGCAAAGCCCCTTTTGAAAGAAATAAAAAACCGTATAAAGTTTTTATTAGATGTGGGTCTTGATTACATATCCTTGGGAAGGAGTGCAAACACTCTTTCAGGCGGTGAGATGCAACGAATAAGACTTGCTACACAAGTAGGCTCTAAACTCACCGGTGTTTTGTACGTGTTGGATGAGCCATCTATTGGCCTTCACCCAAGAGACACAAACAAACTCATAAATACGTTAAAAGAGTTAAGAGACCTTGGAAACACCGTTATAGTGGTAGAACATGATCATGAGACGATAGAATCGGCTGATTATATATTAGAGCTTGGACCCGGTGCTGGTAAAAACGGCGGTTATATAGTATCTAAGGGTAGTGTAGAGCAGGTTAAAAAAGATAAGAAGTCATTAACTGGCGGATATCTCTCTGGTAGGCTTTCTATAGAGATACCAAAAGAAAGGAGAAAGCCTGAAAAAGGTTTTCTTACTATAGTAGGTGCTAAGGAAAACAACTTAAAAAATATAACGGTAAGATTTCCGGCTGGGCTTTTTATATGTGTTACAGGGGTTTCTGGTAGTGGAAAATCAAGCTTGGTCTATGATATACTTTGGCAATACGCCAAAAGGCATTTTTATAGTTCTTACGAGTATATAGGTAAGTTCGATAAGATAGAGGGTATTGAGCTTTTTGACAAAGCTATAAACGTAGATCAATCTCCCATAGGAAGGACTCCAAGAAGCAATCCAGCTACGTATGTAAAAGTTTTTGATGCTATAAGAGAACTTTTTAGCCAAACACCGGAAGCAAAGGCAAGGGGATACAGCCCAGGCAGATTCTCTTTCAACGTAGAAGGTGGAAGATGTGAGGCTTGTCAAGGAGAAGGGGTTATAAAGGTGGAGATGCACTTTTTGCCTCCTGTCTATGTAACTTGCGATGTTTGTAAAGGTGCAAGGTACAACAAAGAAACCCTTGATATAAGATACAACGGTAAAAATATATCGGAC